>CAYJTX010000018.1:0-19303 GCA_964372615.1 uncultured Bacteriovoracaceae bacterium
TTAATTATGAATTCTAGAATCAGCGCCGGCTGCCTCTGCTGGATTTCATGCAGGGTGCTGAAACGCTTTGGGGCAGCCCCGGTTCTCACCCGAGCGGCCCCTTTCCTTGATTCACGGCCGGCTTTCTCCAAGGTCAGCGCGAGACTAGCAATCAGTTATGGCTCTTCTCTAAACTGAGTGGGTAGAAAATTGTTTTCCCGGATTCCGCCCGGACGTTAGCGTCAGCGGCCTGCTCGATGACCGCCATGCCCGCGTGATCCGGCTGACCCGCCGCTCGGAAAAACGGGCTGCGGGGTGTGTGGACGCGTTCGGAGTGGCTGGTACGACCGTCTCGAAGGCAAGAAACGCAAGTTCATCAAGGGCCAGAGGTACGCGCCACTTTCTCCCTTACTAGGGACCGGAGGAATCGCCTGAGACGCCGTCATCATCTTTCTCGGGGACGCTCAGCAGGAATTTCACCGGCTGATGGTCCGAGTACTCCGTGCGAAAGCGGTCGTGGATGTAGCCATCGGCAGGTGAGTCCAGCGATCCGGTCCCGCCAGGATAGGGCTCGCCCGGGTGGCGCTCCGCCCAGCGTGTACGCATCCGGCTTCGCAGATCGATGACCTCGAAGTTGGGCCGTCCTTCGCGCTCGGGCGCGAGCTCGAGCGCCGTCGTGCTCTCCGGATCAAAGAGTACGTGGTCGTATGGCTTCGCAGACGCAGGTTTTGGAATGGTGTTTGTCGGGACGCACGCCTGATTGAGGCTCCTGAGCGGAGTGGCTTTGCCTAACTCCGTCGCGCTCTCGATGTTCATGTCGCCCAGAACCAGGAAGTCGCGCTCCTGGGCGCTATGGGCGGCAATCCAGGCGCTGATGGCATCGAGCTCCTGTCTTCTCCGAGGAGCTTCCGATTTTCCAGGCGCGAGGTGCACTGAAATGAGCACGAAATCCATTCCTCCGTCGAGCGAACGAAACGGAAACGCATACGGAACCCGTTCAAAGGACGGGTTTGCCACGCGTTCGGTTGAGAGAAAACCGTGCGGCAGGTCGGGGGCGAGCCGGATGCGGTCGGGTCGGTAAAAGGCGATCCACCACTCGGAAGAAGAGCCGTTGGAACGGTTTTCAGTGGGTCCGGTCTTTTCCTCCGATAGAACGAAATCGGCGAAACCGGCCTCGGCCATCGCTTCGAAAAACCACGTTGCCTTCGCGACCGGACGCAGGGGCTCGGGCGTGGCGCCTTCGACGAACGGGAAAAAGCGTGTGAAGAGGTTCGTGTTTTCCGCTGAAAGAAGACCGTCGAGCTCCAGTCGGTGATTCTTGTCCAGGAAGGCTTCGGAGGGGGGTGCCACGAGCTCTTGAATCACGATCACGTCGCAGGCTTCGGCCTGGAGCACGCGAGCAAGCCCCACGTTGTCGCGCGTATCGAAGGACCCCAGGAACTGGATGTTGAATGAGCAGATGCGAAGCTCGGTGATCCTCTCCGGAATGGGGCTCACTGCCGGCAGCGGGCTGGGTTCAGCCGAAGACAGTGGCGCTGGAGCCTCGCTGGGCGAGGCGCTCGGCACGGGTTCGTTCTGAGTCATGGGGGGCTTGCGCCTTCGTCTCCCAAGAGCGTGAGCCGGAGCCTCCAGAACCAGGCTACCCAAGAGGATTACGCCCAGGCAGGTTATACAAAATATTGAAATAAAAGACTTTTTATCGCGCGACCTCATCATGACGCGCAGTGTCTAGTAATTGATTAATTTTGTCAATAACTATCCGACTATAGTCCTCTGCGAACTGGGCGCTCAATTCCTTGGCGGTCTGCTCCGCCTGCGGCTCGAGGCCGGCCGCCCGAAGGGCCCAGGGCCGAGCCCGCGGCGCTCGACTGAAGTCCATGGAAGAGATGAAAGGTCAGTCGAACCCCGGCGACCGCCTCATCGCGGTCGACTCGAGCGAGGTAGTCCCGCTCACGGAAGGCAACCATAGGCTTGAGCGCGAGCGCTTCGCTCGACACGCGGAGATGTGGGACACGATTCTCGGCCACCTCCGCTAAACAGCCAGGAAAACGGCGGGAGCGCTGGCCGACGGACTTCGGGCGGCGTTTTCGGAGTCCCACCTTCATGCCATGATTGCGGGCACCCATGCAGCGGATCTTCGACATGCGCATCGTGCTGATCACCGGAAAGGGCGGCGTAGGCCGCAGCACCCTGACCGCGGCTCTGGCTAAGCTCGCGGGTCGGGCAGGCAAGCGCGTGCTGGTCGCGGAGATCGGGGAGCCGGGCGAGGATTACTCGCCGCTCGCGCGGCACTTCGGCCGGGACCGACTGCCGCTCCGTCCGAGAACCCCCCCTCCGCAGCGATCTAGGACCCCCTACAACCCCGACGACACGCCGCTGTCGCTCGCCTTCAGCACGGCCCGGTAACGACTGACGAACTCTCTCGCTTCATCGGGGAGGGACAGCCCGAGCGCATCCCGCTCAGTGCCTTCAGTCAGTAGCCTGCGGATCACCTCTGTTCGCGCCCAGAGGCCGGAGGCATCCCCCGTCTGTGCGGTACGGCGCGCGCCAACGCCCCCGAAGTTCAGGCAAGCCAGTACGGCGAGCGCACCCGCAATCCCCAGACGCCTCGGCGGGGTGGACAGCGCCCCCCACCTGCCAAGGGCCAGAAAGAGCCCCGCCGCAACGAGGAGCGTCGAAGCGGCGTAATAATAGCCGGTCTCGCGCACACCCAGATCCAGGATCGGCCGATGTCGGCACGCCATCCCATAGTGCATTCCGACGGCGGCGAGAAAGAGGAACGCGGAAAGCCAGCGGGGGGCCGGTAGCACGGTTCCCGCCGCCTTGCCCGAGCGAGTCAGCGGGGCGGCGAGAATCAGGACCCCACTCATGACGGGAACCCAGCTCTTTTCGCTGAACCCACCGAAGAACAACGCGACCTGCGAGGCGGTGATCCGAAGCGCATCCCTGAGAAGCGGAAGACTGAGCTCGAGATAGCTTCCGGGATCGGAATAGGGCCTGATCGCTACGCAGGAGGAGAATCTGCCGAAGGTCCACGGTCCGATCCACGCAGCGCTGATCGCGAAAAACAAGAGTGCGCACGCGGCGCGTGCCGCGAAGGGATTGCGCACGCGAGCGCCGGCTCGCTCCACGAGCGCGGCCACAAGCAGCGCCCCGAGAACGAACGCGGGAGTCTCATCCACAAGCGTCGTAGCCCAAAACACGAGCGTCCAGAAGACCGAGGCGCCCACCGACGTCGTAACGCGGCCACGGCCCCGCAGCCACTCACCGAGAAGGAGCGCCGTCGCGAAGGCTCCGACAGTCTTCGCAGGACGGAAATACACCTCGTTCATCACGAGCACGTGCCACGACGAGAGAAAGAAACCGCCGAACGCGACGAGGTGTGCTCGATGAAGCCCCGGAAGCGCACGACCGATCGCAGCACCCAACGCCACCGCCCCCCCCAACGCAAAGAGCAGGTGCGACAGGCTTCGGAACCCCCCCCGCCCTCCGCCACCTGCGAACGCGGCCAGGAACTTCGCGTCCAGAAGCTCAAGGAGATGGCCGAGCGGGCGAAAGCGATTCAGGCACGCCTCGACCGCGCCGACGTCAAAGGGCTTTGCCAACTCCACTGACCAGGGCGCGGAGGAAGCATAGAACGGAAGGTACTTGTAGTTCTCCGGATGCAACGCCGGGCTGAAGGAGGCGAAGTCGACTGCGAACGCAGCAACGAAGAGCCCACCGAGAGCTCCGTAGACCGGGAGCTCCACTCTCTCGATCAGGGCCGCGGCACGGCGGACGAACAAGGGCTCAGCTCCTGACCCGTTCGACGTCCACGAAGCTCCCGTACTCCGGGGAGAGCCGGTAACGGAGGGGCGTGTGCGGCTCGTAGCGCTCGAGCCCGAGCTCTGGAAACTGTCGCTCGAAACGCTCTCTGTCTCGGCGGAAAACGATCCAGGTCAGCGCTCCGTTCGCACCGCTGAGCGGCCCCGTGGTCTTGAAGCGCCACTCCCTTGCCCCGGGATCGCTGGGTTCGTGATGCGCATACCGGAGGATCGGCAGTCCTCGCTTGCGCAGGATCGCGCGGCGAAGCTCCTCAAAACGCGCGGGATCGTCCAGAGTCCGCCTATCTGCGACGGCAGCCCCAGACATGCCGATCACGCGGTCCTGCCCGCCCTGATTCGCCAGAGCCCGATCCAGGTCATGCGGAGGAGAAGGAGACCCTGGCGAAAGCGCAAGATGTTGGTCGTCCCGTAGGTCCGAGCGCGGTAGCGGATCGGGATATCCACGATGCCGAGCCCGAGCAACGCGGCGGGAAAGAGAAGCTCAAAATCTCCGAAAGGGTCGAAATCCCCGAATCGGCTGCGCCAAGCCTCGATTCGGCGGTAATCGTCTCGCCTCAGCAGCTTGGTGCCGCAGAGCGAGTCGCCGATGGGTGCGCTCAGCACCCAGCTCAGAGCTTTGGCGAAGAAGATATTTCCCAGGCGATTCAGAAAGCGCATCGCCTCGCCCTCCATCGGGTAAACCAGCCGCGTCCCGTTCACGAAGTCTGCGTGCCCTAGGACGTACGCCTCATAAAATCTCCGCAGCAGCTCGGGAGGCATGGTGAGATCGGCGTCCAGGATGGTCAGCAGCTCGCAGGTAGCCCTCGAGAAGCCCAGTCGGACCGCGTCCGCCTTGCCCCTCCCGGTCTGGCGGAACGCGCGAACACGGAGTTTTCCTGAGTAGGCGGCCACGACGCGCTCAATTTCCTCCCACGTCCCGTCGCTGGAATGGCCCTCGACAAAGAGGATCTCGAGCTCCGCACCCAGGTCTGGCATGCGCTTCAACGCGTCTTCGATGTTCCCCTTCTCGTTTCGCGCCGGAATGATGATCGAGAGCGACGGCCTCACCTGGCTCGGGATCACCGGTCTGAGCGTGATCACGCTGGCCAGCCCAAGGCGAGAAACGCCGGGAAGAATGGGCAGCACGAGATTCAGCAGCGAACCGAGGCCACCCAACCGCCACGGGAAGTACGCCACCGGGCGCAACCGCACCACCTCGAAGCCCGAAAGCCTGGCCAGATTGGTGAGATCCGTGTGCGTCAGGAAGGTGGACGGCACCTCGGCCTCGCGAACGCCAAGCCGCGAAGCCGCTCGATAGAAACCGCCCAGGTACGGATTATAGGCTACGACGATGACCCGGCAGAGGCGGTTGAGTCGGGGCCTGAGCTCAAGAAGAAGCGCCTGAATGTCCAGGTGGTGGTTGAAAACGCCGTTCAGCAGTACGGCTGTACGCTTTCCACGCTCCGCGCTCAGATCAGGAAGCTCCTGACCCTGCCGGAGGAAGACCTTCTCAACGCATTCCACCCGCTCAAGCAGCACTTCCTGATCGTGAGGGAGCGCCTGCCACTGAATCACGCGGTCAAAGAACCGCGTCATACAGGAGATCTCGCTCGCAATCAGGGCCTTCAGATATCGCGACCACCCGTTCAGCCACGCCTGTGGCGCGAGGACACCGGGAGCGATCGCGGGTCCAGGGCCCGCCGCCTGGTCTTTCAACATCATGTCCGATTTGTCTATCCCCGTCCCCTTGTTTTCGCAATCACCCAAGGCTCCGGCTGATCGCGGACCAGCAGCAATGCCGGTTCCTGAACGACGGGGGTGTGTCGAGCTCAGGAAACCGCTATCCCGCGTCCCAGAGTCGGGCGCTGTAGTAGCGCTCGCCGGTATCGCTGAAGACGGTGGCGATACGGGCACGCGGCTCACGACGGGCCACCTCGCGGGCGGCCTTGAGGTACGCCCCTGACGACTGGCCGACGAATATCCCGCGCCGCGCGAGAAGCTGGCAGTGCTCGTACGCATCCTCGCTGGTGACGGCCACGCGCTCGTCGATCACGCTCTCGTCGAGGATCGACGGCCGAATCGCATCCGGGCTCGCGAGCGGCTTGAGGCCCTCGATGCCCGGGAACTCCTCCGGGACCACGCAGACGACGCGGATGGAGGGATCGCGCTCCTTGAGCCTGCGGCCGACGCCGGTGATCGTTCCGCCGGTGCCGATCCCGGCGACGAAATGCGTAAGGCGACCGCTCGTCTCTTCTAGAATTTCAGCCGCGGTCGTCTCGTAGTGCGCACGCCAGTTGCTTTCGTTCGAGTACTGGTTCGAGAAAAAATACTTCTCCGGCTCGGCGGCAGCAATCCGGTGCGCCTCGCGCAGGGCCTCGTCGTAGCCGAGCGCCGCGTCCGTGAGCGTGAGCCGGGCCCCGTGCGCGCGGATCCGCTGGCGGCGCTCCGCGCTCGCGTTGGCTGGGACGACAAGCTCGACCGGGAACCCCAGGGCTCCCCCGATCATCGCGTACGCGATCCCGGCGTTCCCCGACGACGAGTCGAGAATCGTCATGCCGGGCGAAAGCGCTCCTGACTCGATCGCGTCGACGAGCATCCGCAGCACGGGGCGGTCCTTGACCGACCCGCCCGGGTTCATCCACTCGCACTTGGCGAGGATCTCCAGATCCGGCAGCTCGTCGCGAAAGGCATCGACCCGGACGAGCGGCGTGCCGCCGATGAGCGCGAGGGCCGGGCAGCGGTCCAGGACCGAGAGCGCCAAGCTCACGCCCCCGCGCTGCGGGCGGAGGTCGCGCAGAAGGCCTCGTAGTCTACGTAGCCGGGGAACGGGCGACCCTCGCCACAGACCGCGCACGCGGGGTTGCGACGCGCCTGGAACCGGCGGAACTCGGCCGCGAGCGCGTCGTAAGTCAGAAGGCGGCCCACGAGCGGCTCGCCGATCCCGAGAAGCAGCTTCACGGCCTCGACGGCCTCCAGGAGTCCGATCACCCCCGGCAGCACTCCGAGGACGCCCGCGTCCGCGCACGACGGCGCGAACTCCGGCGGCGGCGGCTCGGGGTAGAGACAGCGGTAGCAAGGGCCCCCCCGGGACGGGTCGAAGACGGTGACCTGACCCTCGAAGCGATAGACGCTCCCGTGCACGCACGCCTTGCGGTGCTTCACGCAGGCGTCGTTGAGCAGGTACCGGGTGGGAAAGTTGTCGCTCCCGTCCACGACGAGATCGTATCCTTCAAGAATTCGGTCGACGTTCGCGCTCGTGATGCGTTCGCGCATCTCCACGATCCGGGTCGCCGGATTGAACGCGAGCAGAGTCTTGCGCGCGCTCTCGACCTTGGGGCTCCCGACGCGGTCGGTGGTGTGCAGAATCTGGCGCTGGAGGTTCGACTCCTCGACGACGTCCGAGTCCACGATGCCAAGCGTTCCCACTCCCGCCGCCGCGAGGTAGTACGCGGCCGGGCACCCGAGGCCTCCCGCGCCGATCAGCAGCACCCGGCTGTCGAGCAGTCTGGCCTGGCCCTTCTCGCCGACCTCGGGGATGGCGAGGTGACGCGCGTACCGCGCGAGCTCGCGGTCGGAGAGCGCGCGGGGCCGCTCGACCGGGTGGCCCGCCTGGGTCCAGCCGGTGAAGCCGCCCTCCATCGAGACGACGCGACTGTAACCGAGATCCGCGAGCGTCCGCGCCGCGAGCAGAGAGCGTCTTCCACCGGCGCAGTAGAGGACGACCTCCGCGCTCCGGTCCGCAACGGCATCCTCGATCTGCATCTCCAGAAACCCGCGCGGCACGTGCACGGCGCCGGGGATGTACCCCTGGCGAAACTCATCCGCCTCGCGCACGTCGACGAGCGCGAGCCGCTCGCCGCGAACCATCCTGGCCCTGACGTCCGCGGCGGTGGTCTCGCGCACCACCTTCCTCGCCTCGTCGAAAAGATCCGCCACGCCCTTGCTCATGCCCCCCGCGATCGCAGGAATGATCGAGAGCGTGTCGCCGCTCTTGAGGCGCGTGCCCAGCCCCTGGAGCGCTCGAACTTCCTGATCGTTCACGTAGACGTTGATGAAGTGGCGGAGCTCGCCGCCCGCAGTACGGATTCGCGAGCCGATTCCCGGGCACCGCGCCTCCAGGCTGTCGAGCGCCTCTCCGACCGTGCCGCCCTCCACGCTGACTTCGGCCGCGCCCGAGGCGAGCAGCCGAAGCGGCGTCGGGATTCTGAGGGTGATTGCCATGGGACCGAACCTCCAGTGCCGGGAACTCCCGGGAGGCTAGTCTTTCACGCCCCGGAACCCGGCGGCAAGCGTCAGGGACTTCGGATCTCGATCTCCGCGGCCGCCCCGTCCCGGATCGCGAAGGCGGCCTCGCCGGAGGCCTTTCCACTCATGAGCGAGACCACGAGGTAAGCGTAGGTGGGCGGAAGCCAGGGCTGGCCGAACTCGACTTCTTCTGAGCCTTGGATATCCGTGTCGGAGAGGTACGCCCTGTGGTCGGGATGGGAGTGGTAAAATCCAACGATTTCCAAAGACTGAGCCCGGGCAGTGGTCTCCGCGGCTCGACGGGCCCCGGGGTCTATCACGTAGCGATCGCGCACACCGGGGGGCGCCAGGTTGGGTGAAGCCAGCGCGGTCTCGGCGCGCCAGGAGACCGGGCTTCGCCGACCGAGCAGAAAGCCACAGGCCTCCCGAGGGTAGTCCTGTTCGGAGTGCCGCCGAATCGCCTCAAGGGCCTCGGCGGAAAGCTCAAGGTATGGCAAGTTCTCCACATCGGTTCCCTATCATGAATGGATCGACATGACGTTCACCCCAGCCAGCCCTGCGTCGCTCGCCTCGTTTCTCGGCATCGTGGGGAGCGGTCTGCGTGGCCGGCGCCCTCGCCGGGCACATCATCCTCACGCGAGCGCTGGTGCGACAAAATCGTTGACAGGGGCCCGGTCCTTGACCCGCTCGATTCCACGCAGAGCCTGCCTTTTCAGAGCCTGGGTGGCGGGCGCGCGCGCGCCGCGATAGGATCAGCGCGAATGAGCGCGCTCGACATCACCGCAGCCGCCCTGTTCGCGGCGGCGGTTCTCCACACGTTCTTCGTAAAGCAGTTCCAGCACCTCGCGCGCCGCCACCCGGCAGGCTCGGTAGCTGAGAAGTTCTTCCACCTCCTGGGCAACGTCGAATTGGTTTTCGGCCTTTGGGCCGGACTCTACCTCCTGACCCTGGCCGCGAGCTCAGGGCCCGCGACCGCCCTCCGATATCTCGAGTCCCGGAGATTCGCCGAGCCCCTCTTCGTGGTCGTGATCCTGGCGGTTTGCTCGATGCGCCCGATTCTGAGTCTGGCGAACGCGCTGATCACAGTCCTTTCTCGACTGCTTCCGGCCCGGCGCCCCCTTGCTTTCTATTGTTCCGCGCTCGTCATCGGCCCACTGCTTGGGAGCTTCATCACTGAGCCCGCCGCCATGACGGTCACCGCGATGCTCTTGCTCGAGCGGTTCTATGGAAAGGGAATCTCCGTCAAGCTGAAGTACGCCACCCTGGGCCTGCTCTTCGTGAACGTCTCGATCGGGGGAGTCCTCACCCCGTACGCGGCGCCCCCGGTACTCATGGTCGCAACCAGCTGGGGATGGGATCTTCCGTTCATGCTCACGCACTTCGGCTGGCGGGGCGCCCTCGCCTGCTCCATCTCCACGGCGGTCGTGGCGTACAAGTTTCGGCACGCGCTCCGGGCGGTTTCTTGGAGCGATTCCCCTCGGACGACCCAGCGGATACCTCACTGGGTGAGCGTCGTTCACCTCCTCGTCCTGCTCGCCGTCGTCCTCGCATCGCACCGTCCGGTGATTCTCATCACAGTGTTCCTCTCGTTTTTCGGACTCAATAGATTCGCGCGTAAGTACCAGCAGGAGGTGAAACTCCGCGAAGCCCTGGGGGTCGGGTTCTTCCTGGGCGGGCTCGTCGTTCTCGGCGGGCCCCAGGCCTGGTGGCTGGAGCGGCTTCTCTCGGGCCTCTCCGCCGCCCCGCTCTACTTCGGCGCGATCGCGCTCACCGCGATCACCGACAACGCCGCGCTCACCTACCTGGGCTCCCTCGTTCCCGATCTCTCCGACGCCTCGAAGTACGCGCTCGTCGCCGGCGGCGTCACCGGGGGCGGCCTGACGGTCATCGCGAATGCCCCCAATCCAGCGGGCTACGGCATCCTGAATCGCTCCTTCGGTGTCGAGGGAATCAGCCCGCTCGGGCTTTTTCTCGCTGGGCTCTTGCCCACGGGCATCGCCATCGTCTGCTTCTGGCTTCTCTGACCCTGCAGACTTGGGTCACCGCCGGCAGCCCGCTACCTCGCCCGTCAGCCGCTCGAGCAGCCGTGACTTCCGAACACCCGAGTGAATTTCCTTCGCCTGGCGAGCGAGATCGTCGACGTCGTCGTCGCCCGAGCCGGCCCTGCCTTCGCCTTCGTCCTTCAGTGCGCCGATCTTCTCGACCGCGTCCACGGCCGCGAGGTACAGGCAGCGCGAGACCCGGCAAGGGATCCGCACCCGCGAGTTCCGCGGCAGCTGGGCGTACTTGCTGCGCGCGACCGGCGCGGTAAGCAGCGGCCGGTAAGCGGCCACCGGGCACTGGGTGCCCAGCTGAATGAGCCCGTTCGAAGCGTCCGCGTGCATCAGGAACCAGCGGATCTCGCGCCGAAGCTCGTGAATCCCGTCTTCCAGCTCGTCCAGGTCGAACTCCGTGCCGTCTACTTCGCGAAGGTGGCTCTCGATCGCGCCGAGGACGAGCTTGCGATCCTCCGGGTCCGATCCCCACTCCGTGTTCTCGAGGTCGGCGTGGATCTCGTCGATCTTTCCGTCCGTCCACTCACCCTCCTCGAGAAGCTTGAGGAGTTCGGCGAACGCCTCGCGCTCCGCCTTCTCGAGGCGGCGGACCGTCGCCTCGTCCCTTCCGTGCGCCCGCGCGTACTTGAGCTGCTTGCGCGCCAGATCGAGATCCCCGATCTCGTCCTCGAGCTTCTTCACGGCCTTCTTGTGGTCCTTGAAGTGCGCGTAGGAATCGCCGTAGAGGCGGAAGGTGGCCTGAAGCCGAAATGCCAGGATGCGGGCCAGGCTATCGGGAAGCGATCGGGCCAATGTTTCCGCGCTGTCGGATGCTCCCAGAATTTCGCCCAGGGGAACGATTGAGCGCTCGAATCGCTCCATGGCAAGGCCGGAGGCCGACGCGAGCCCGGGGGAGGCTCCGCTCACCAGCAAGAGTAACCCAACGATCTCAGGCGAAATTTTCATTTAATCTCCCAGTTCCGATTCCAAACGAGGGGAGCTCCGACTAGCGGAGCTAATGCCACGAGTCAAATCCTCCCTGAGACCGACTTCTCTCACTCCTGGCTTCCGATTTTTACCGCCCCATTCCCGAGGCCGAGGCCGCATAGGATCTCGAGCGAGATCCCAACCCCAAAATCACAGTGCGATTTCTTAGAGCCCCGTGTTATGCTTGATTTGTCAACGTTAGTCGACTCTGGAGCCCTGGGCATCGTGCCCTTCCCTCCTTGAGCTGACCACAGCCCCGAGGAGGAAAATCATGGGCAAGAAACTCTACGTCGGAAACCTTCCATTTTCAGCCACTGACGCGTCCCTGCAGCAGACGTTCGCTGCGTGTGGAACCGTCGAATCTGCCAAGGTGATCACGGATCGCGACACAGGCCGGAGCAAGGGATTCGGCTTCGTCGAGATGTCTTCGGAAGCGGAGGCGCAGGCCGCGATCTCAAAGTTGAACGGGACAGACTGTGAAGGCCGCCCCCTCACCGTGAGCGAGGCTCGCCCGATGGCGCCGCGTGAAGGTGGCGGCGGCGGTCGCGGTGGCTTCGGCGGCGGCGGCGGTCGTGGCGGCTTCGGAGGTGGCGGCGGCGGCGGTCGTGGCGGCCCTCGCGGCGGCGGCGGCGGCGGACGCTACTGATCATTTCGGCCTACGAAGGGGGTACGTTTGGCGCGAGATGATTTGATCCATTTCCAGGGAATCGTTCAGGGAGCGAGCGGCGGCGGGCATTACCAGGTCAAGCTGGAGAATGGCCTGATGGTACTCGCCAAGCTCAGCGGCAAGATCAAGCGCTTCAAGATTCGGATCATCGTCGGTGATCCGGTGACCGTGGCGCTTTCACCGTACGATCCCTCGCACGGCTTCATCACACATCGCGGAAATCGTGCCCAGCCTGCGCGCGCCTAACCCGTTAGGTGCTTCGTGAAGCTACGAGACGCTGCAGTGTCTCGCCCTCGCACTGAGCGTTGAGCTGAATCGGCCGGCAGCAAACCGAACAGTCCTCGATGTAGGTCTGGTGCGGCACCGACGCGTCCACGAGAACGGAGATGGTCTCGCCGCAGTACGGGCAGACCACCTCGGTTTCGATTTCTTCTACGGTCAAGCTGCGGCCGATCGGCGAAACAAAGGTTCCGAAACCAACACTGAATCCTCAGGATCCTACTTCTTCTTAGCCTTGCGCTCCGAGAGGATGTAGTGCACGAGCGACCAGCGGTCTTCCTCGCTGAGGTGGGCAAATCCGGTCATCGCCGTGCCCGTCATGCCATCCGTCACGGTCTTCAAGACCTTGTCCGGCTTGTCACCGCTCTTGAACTTGTCGACGACCAAGTTACGTGGCTTCGGGGTCATCATGGCGCCCGCCGGACCGTTGCCGTCGAGCTTGTCGCCGTGACAGCTCACGCAGTTCGTGGTGAACGCGGCCTTGCCCTTCTCCACGAGCGCAGGCGTTGATTTCGCGAACGCCGACGCTCCCATCGCCGTCCGCGCCGTCACTCCGAACGACACCGCCGCGAAAGATGCTGCTACCGCAACCGCAACTCCGATACGCCACTGAACCATTCCGGATCCCCTCTCGTGATCAATTCTCATGATGCCGAACGGCATGCCCACAAAGCGCATGGCCCCGCAGCCACTCCGTCTCGCCGCCCTGATAATACTCCTTCTTCCAAATCGGCGCCCTGACTTTCAGCTGCTCGAGCACGTAGCGCGCGGCCTGAAACGACTCGTCCCGGTGGGTGGAGCCCACCGCGATCACCACGCTCGCCTCGCCCACGGCCAGCCGGCCGGTCCGGTGGGCTACGTAGATCCTGACATCCCCGCCCCAGCGCTCCCCCGCCTCGGCGCAGATCTGCGCAAGGACGCTCTCGGCCAGCGGCACAAACGCGTCGTAGCTCACGGCGATCACGGCTTTGCCCAGATTCAGCTCTCGCACGACGCCGCGAAAGAGGGTGCCGGCGCCGTTCTCGCGCCTGTCGACCCAGGCCAGCGCGGCCTCTGAATCCAGGACTTCGGGACCGACCCGGACGTGATGGGACATTTCTTCCCGCACGGATCAGCCCCCGGAGACCGGCGGCAGCAGCGCAAGCCCGCAGTCGCGCTCAACGAGATACGTATCTTCCAATACGCGGGACTCGTCGGCTAGAACCGACTGCACGACCGGTCCGCCGGGGAGCCGGTCCGCGAGCAGGCGCTTGAGCTCCAGCACCGTCACCGCCGCCGGCAGCTCCACCCTCACGCTCGAGTCCTGGTCGGACGAGCCCCGAAAACAACCGAACAGCCTCACGTCGATGCAAACCATGGCGCCCCTTCCCGAGCTCCGTGCAGAGGCCAGACCTCGACGTCGCTCCCCGCGAGGCAACTTTCCCCCTCCGCAGGCAGCACCACCCACGCGTTGGCCTCGGCCAGCGTCGCCACGCGGTACGACTCCTGACCCGCCGTCGGCTCCGCCTCGAGCGCACCTTTCGTTGTTCGAACGACGGCCTTGTAAAAGCAGCGCAGCCCCTCCGGCTTCGCCACGGTCCGCACGAGGCGCGCGCGGCCCGGCCTCTCCGGCGCGAGCCCTTCCCAAGCCTTGAGATACGGGTCCACGAAAAATCGGAGCCCGACCGCGGTGGACACCGGGTTCCCTGGCACTCCGAAAAAAACAACCCGGCGGCCCGAGGAGAGCTTGCGCCAGGCCAGGCAGAGGGGCTTTCCCGGCCGAATGGCCGTCTTGTGAAAAAGCGTCTCCCAGCCATCGCGCGCGAGCACGTCCATCACGAAGTCGTGGCGGCCCATGGATACGGCGCCAGTACTGATGACGAGGTCAGCCCCCCCGTCGACAGCTTCGGAGACCCGGCGAGAAAAGACGTCCGGCTCGTCGCGCAAGCGTCCGAGCCAGCGCCATTCCACGCTGCGGGACTCAAGCGCGGCGAGCAGGTAGGGCCCCGTTGAGTTGCGAATCATCGACGGCGCCAGGCTCTTCTCGCGAAAGTCGACGAGCTCGCTTCCGGTCGAGACGACAGCCACCCGCGCCCTGCTCCGCACGGGTACCGGATCCAGTCCGAGCGTCGCGCAAGCGAGAAAGTGCTCCAGGCTGAACACCGCGCCTTCCCGCACAACGGACTGGCCCAGAGCGAAATCCGTGCCCGCAGGACGGACGTGCGCGCCCGCACGAGCGGGCGAGTGCAGGATGACGAAATCGCCCTCGCGACGCGCGTCCTCGACCTTGACTACCGAATCGAAGGGCGCTCCCGGCATCGCAGCCCCCGTCATGATCTCGATCGCACACGAGCCCGCTGGCTCGCCTACTCCGCCCTTCGCCCGGACGCGAGCCGCGGGGTCTCCCGCCGCGGTACTCCCGATGATCCCGAGCCTCACCGGAAACGCGGGCGATGCGGCAGCCGTGTCGGCGGATCGCACGGCGAAGCCGTCCATTGCTGAGTTGTCGAATCCCGGCACGTTCTCGGGACTGGTGAGGTCGCGCGCCAGAACGCGCCCGAGAGCTTTCTCCAGAGGAACTTCCTCCTCCAAGAACGTGCCCCTCGGCTGGGCGCCCTCCGCCCGCGCGGTCGCGGCCGCCTCGAGCACCATGGCTAACGCTCGCTCGTAGGACAGGAGCTCTCTCACGACCAGTGGATTCTCGCCGGAAGCCGGGCCGGCCCGGGCCGGAGAAACTTGTGGTCCCCTCCCCCCGCGATGTCGATTGCATGGGCGAGCAGCTCCCGAACCGCGTCGAGCGACTCAACCGCGCCCTTGGGACTGCCTGGAACCGCCAACACCACGGCCCCGCGAACGACATGCCCGGTCGATCGGCTCAGCCACGCGTGCTTCGCGCGGAGCGCGCCCTGCGCGCGCATTTTCTCGCCGAAGCCGGGAATCTCCCGGCCACCCAGCGCCGAAACAGCCTCAGGCGACCCGTCACGGGGCCCCAAGCCTGTACCGCCGGTGACGACGACGAGCCGCGCTCGCCCGTCCCCGAGCGCATCCGAGAGCGCCGCCCGAAGAACCGCTGGCTCATCCGGAACCGTTTCGGTACTCACCAGCTCGGCCCCGCGGGCGGCGAGCCAGTCTCTTACCGCGGGACCGGAGACATCCTCGGTATCCCCACGGCTGCAGCGATCGCTCGCCGTGATCACCGACGCTCGCACCCCATCGAGCAGGTACCTGTCAGACTCCGACTCTGGCCCCGGCTCCGAAGATGGCGCCCTGGGGTCTCCCTTCGGATGCTTCCACACGCCGGTCTTCCCGCCTTCCTTGACGAGCACCCGCACGCCGCCGATCTCGAGACCGGGATCAATGCCCTTGATCAGGTCATGCAGGCAAAGCAGCGCGGCCGAGGTCCCGGCGAGCGCCTCCATCTCGACTCCCGTTTTCGCGAACGCCGAAGCCTCGCAGGTGACGCGGATGCGGTCGCCGAGCGGTTCGCAGCGAATCCGAACCGAATCCAGGGGAAGCGGATGGCAGAGCGGCAGCGCCGAGGAGACGGTCTTGGCGCCCTGGATCCCCGCCACCTCGGCGAGCGCGAGAGCGTCGCCCTTCGGAAGCCTTCGTTCGGCGACGATCCGGATCGTTCCGGCGTCGGCCATCAGCTCACCGTAGGCCACCGCCCGGCGCTGAGTCGCGGCCTTCGGACTGACGTCGATCATCCGGAAACTGGAGCGGGGCGACTCACCCGCCGACTGCTGCGAGGTGCCGGGTAATTCCATACACTTCCTCCTTCAAACGGTGGGCCGGCTCCTTGAGCCTGAGCTGCGCCCGTATCTCATCTTCCAGCTCTTCAACCTGATCGTCGGACCTGAGCCAGGGTCTCAGGCTCGCCTCGCCCGCGCCGAAGAGGCAGAGTCGGAGCGCTCCCCTCGCGGTCACCCGCAGGCGATTGCAGCCGTCGCAGAAACCATCCGAATACGGCGCGATGATGCCGATCGACCCCAGCGAGTCGGGATGCTCGTAGGTGACGGCCGGCCCGTCCCCGGCCTTCCGCTCCCGCTGCCGCCAGCCGCTCTTGCGAAGCTTGAGCTGCAGCCACGCGCCGGAA
Organism: uncultured Bacteriovoracaceae bacterium; assembly: GCA_964372615.1. GTDB lineage: Bacteria > Bdellovibrionota > UBA1018 > UBA1018 > UBA1018 > CAYJTX01. Next base: position 16,069 of record CAYJTX010000018.1, read on the forward strand.
AGATGGCGCTTCGTGAAAAGCTCGACGTGGTCCCCCGTTCGCATGAGCTCGATGAAACGCACCGAAATTCGCCTGCTCCGCGCGAGCTCCAGAAAGCGGTCGAGCTCCCCGTCGTTCCAGTTTCGCATGAGAACGCAGTTGACCTTCACCGCCTCGAAGCCGGTCTCGATCGCGGCATCGATCGCCGCCAGGACATCGCCCAGCCGGTCCACGCCGGCGATCTCGCTGAAAGTCTTCTCGTCGAAGCTGTCGAGGCTGATGTTCACCGCCGAAACTCCGGCCGCTCGCAGCTCCGCCGCCTGGCGCCCGAAGCCCGAGCCGTTGGTCGAAAGGGCGACCCGCCGAATGCCAGGAACCGCGGCCACCTCCCGCGCGATCTCGAGCAGATCCCTTCTGACCGTCGGCTCTCCTCCGGTCAGACGAACCTTCCAGACGCCCATACGGGCAAACGCGGTCACGACTCGGCGGATTTCGTTCGAGCTCAGCTCGGAGCTACCCTGATGCTTCGGATCCGGAAGGTAACCACTCGGGAGGCAATAGGTGCAACGGAAGTTGCACCGGTCGGTGATCGACAGCCTGAGATACTCGAATTTTCGACCGTGGCTGTCCCTGAGCTCCACCGGGCCTCCTGACGCGCCGCTGACTCGGTGAAATTCCACCCACGGCTGGAGCTTGTCCACCCAATTCAGGCCAGTTGCAGGAGAAAGCGGGCTCCGGCGGCGACCGCGTCAGTCTCGCGGAAGCCCAGTGCTCCTCTGTCACCCCGCTCTCTTTACCACTTCACGGCCTGATGCTCGGCGATCCCGGGCGCCCGCGCGAGCCTACGGCCGGCGACCACGCCTGAGTACCAGCCCGAGAGCTGCGTGAAGTCGCTGCGCACCAGACCGAGGTTGCGGGCTTCCGCGTGCGCGCCGCGGGCCTCAAAGCACAGGTCGACCAGGCCGTCGCCGGATCTCACGCACCAGGGGGCCTCCCGGCGCGCGGCATCGTACTCGAAACGAACCGGCCCGAGGGTATGGGGGACGCCTCCGATCCACGCGACGTTTTCACAGACATCCCCAAGGTGATTGGCGTCGGAGAGATTGAGGCCGAATGGGGTTCCGTCCTCGAGGCGACCCATCGAGAAAGCCCACCGCCAGAGCGTCTCGCGCGGAAGCCACCCCTGCGTGAAATCCATTCCCGCGGTCGCACCCACGAGAAAGCGCGACTCCGACCCGATCCGGAGCTGGCCCGACGCCTTCATCAGCGCCGACTTGAGCGTGAACGCGCGCCTGCCGGGAGCCCACTCCCCGAGCACCGCGACCGGGGATACCGGGCGGGGATCCAGGTCGGCGTCCAGCTCGAATCCGGAAGCGAAAACCCGAGCCCGATAAGTCGGCATGCCCAGCGGGCGCTCGATCGAGACGCGGGTGGAGCCTCCCGGCGTCCTGAGCTTCGCGCTCAGCCCATCCGACGGACGAGGAGCGACCCGGGCCAACGCAACCGGCACTCCGAGCACCGAGCCGTCAGCCGCGACTTTTCCCGACTCGAGATCCACGGCGGTGTAGAACGCGTTGGCGGCGAATCCGAGGTCGACCACGGCGAGCGAGACGAGCCAGTTTTCCGAGGAGATGCAGACGTAGGCCCAGCGTTTTTCACGGACGAGCGACCCGAGCGGTGACGAAAGCTTGAGTGCTCCGCGGGCCTCGCCCACGTAGATTCCCGGCTGGTCAGCACCGCCGTTCCAGGGGCGCGTCAGCGCGTTCACCGGGGAGTGCCTCCCGCCCGCGCCCAAACCGCCTCGAGCAGGCTCGCGTGGCTCCAGGTCAGCTGCTCGGCCCCCTGCTGTCGTCCATGGTGCCGATTGAGCTGCTCGGAAAGCTCGCCCGCGGCCCCCGCGTGAAAGCGCGAACGGCGAAGAAACGCGTCGCCCCGCCCACGAAGCCCCGCGATCAGCCCATCGAATCTCGGGTCACCCCGCCGAAGATCGACCGCGCCCAGGCGAGCGCCCAGTGCCCGCTCATAGAACGGGCGGCTCACCCGATCGACTTTCACCCAGCCCGCCTTTGCGAGCAGGGTCGCCAGCCGGAAATGAAGCTCGGCGAATGCATGTGTCACCAGGAACCAGGCATTTCCTTCGCGATCCGTCTCATATCCGTCGTAGCGATCCTCGGGATAGCGCCCGATCGCGGGCGCAAGGCTGAGGCCTTCCCAGTCGAGCTGCCGGCGATTGACGGCGTAGAGCGCTCCGAAGGCGTCCTCGAGCACCGCGGCGGTCGCGAGCACGCGTGCGTCGGCGACACCCAAGAAACCGTCGCCTGAGTCGCCCACGAGGGCGCCGAGAACAACGCCGGCGTCCAGTCCCGAGGTCTTGTCATTTCGCCCGTCGTCCCGATCGAGGGTCTCGAGGATGAAGCCGCGATCGGCGCTCCAGTGCCGGGTCAGCTCCGCCTCCAGTGCGCGGGCCTGCAGCCGATACCAGGCGGCGGCGCCTCCGTCTTTCAATCGCTCCGCGAGGCGCGCGCCGTCGAGCAGAGCTCGGCGCTGAACCAGCCGCGTGAAGAAATGCGAGCCCCTCACCTCTTCCCAGAGATCGAAGGATAGCTCTTTCCACTGATGCGATACGAACTCGAGATCGGCCTTGACGACCGTGCGCGCGGGTAGCTCGGGGGAGTAGAGCAGCTCCCGCACCTCCCGCTCGCGGCCCTCGGCGAGAAGCCGCTCAGCCCAGGCCGCGAGCGCGATCGCGCGCAGCGCGGGGCCGTCATTCTGCGGCCGGCCCCAGGGCCCGTCGAAGGCGCGGCCATCCAGGTGGAACTTGGGCTCACCAAAACCACTCAGCGTCGGAGTCTCCTGGTTTCTGCGCGAAAGGCGCGCGAAATCGCCAAGAATCCCCTCGAGCCGGGCGCGCTCCTGCGTATCCGTCTCCCGATCCCGGAGTCCGAGCACGGTGCGCATCACGAGCGCGGCGTCACGCACCCAGTGATAGCGGTAGTCGGGCCTCGTCGAGGGAGAAGCCGTCACGGCTCCGGGCGCCGCGCCCCGCGGCGAGATATTGGCCAGCATCGCCGCGCGGGATCGCCCCGCCTGCTCCGACAGCTCGCCCGCGCTCGCATCGACAAAAACGCCCAAAGCCGCGCCCAGAACCGAACCGATGACCGCTCGCCGCATGAAGCCCCCCCGTTCGTGATGATGCGATCTTTCCGCTCGATGTCGTCGCATCCTGCCTAGGGCGCGCACGAAGTTCAACCGCTAG
>CAYJTX010000019.1:0-18814 GCA_964372615.1 uncultured Bacteriovoracaceae bacterium
TCCTCCTCGAGCTTGCGGATCGGCTCGCCGATCTCCTCGATCTTCTGGCGAGCCTGGGTGAAGGCCGCCAGACGCTCGGCGTCCTCCTTCGCGTGGGTGATGAGCTCGATGATCCCGAGCACGCCGGCGGTCGCGACCTCCGCGATGAGGCTGACCGCCATCGTTCCCGCGGCGAACCCGGCGCCGGCCGCGAGGCCCCCGACGAAGGCCGTGGCCGGATTGAGAGTCGACTCGAGCAGATCGTTCGCGCGGTTGAGCTGCCGGTTGGTTTCGGCCCACTGGAGGTTGGAGGTGTCCCAGTTGGCGTCAAACACCGCTCCCTGGGTCGTCATCTGCGTCTGAATCTGATTGAGCTGCGCCGTGAGCTGGGTCTGCTGGCAGGCCACGCAGGCGAACGCGCCGAAGGGGCTCGCGGCTGCGCAGCCTGGGCAAGCGGGGGGGGCGCCCGGTCCCGCATGGGCGCTCGCGATCGGCGAGATCGCCGCGAGCATCCGCTCGAGCCACCGGATCGGCTCCGAGCGGTCGTGCACGCCCATCATCCGCCGCTGCACCAGCTCGAACTCGGGCCCGAGGCTCTCGAGGTAGGCGAGCCGATAGACGGCGATCGAGATCGTCACCGAGTCGCTCGTTTCGCTGAGGTACATGCGCCAGAAGCGCTCCATCTTCCACCAGATCTGCTCGTAGGCGCGCGCGCCGCCGACGCGACGGTGGACGACGCGGTCGAAGCCCATGGCCTTCGCCGAGAGCTGCGCCATGGTGTCGAGGTCGTAGGCCGCGGCAGCCATGCCCTTTCGTTTCGGAAGTCGGTAGTGGGTGATCGTGCCGACGGGGTAGGCGATCGGCGAGCCGTCGTCGCGAGGGACTTCGGTGAGAATGAAACGGGTGAGGATGCGTCCCTCAGCCCAGCCGAACTGGGTTTTCACCCTCTTGTGTGGCGTGGCCACCCAGCGGCGATCAAGCTTGAGGTCGGGGCTGTCGTCGCGCGCGGCGCGCGCGGCGCGCGCTGCCGGCGGAAGGAAAAAGCCCAGTGCCGCGGCGAGAACCGCGAGGGTCGCGAAGCGCGGATTTCCACTCATCCGGTTCAACACCGGGAGCGAGCCACGGGGCTCGCGTGCAGAGAAAGACACCCTGTCTCCGATCCTCACCGAGTCCCCCCAGTTTAATTAATATGCAGCATCGAGGTCAAGAATTCATCCCGGGCCCGGGTCCCCGGTGACACGCCCTACAGGGCTCAGTTCATGAGTTCGCGCAGTTTCGAGAGCGCGTCTCCGACGACGACCTCGACTCCCTTGCGCACGACCGCCTCGGGGATCCAGCGGTTGATGCGGACGCTCCCGGTGAAGGAGATCAGGGTGCCGGAGTCAGGCCACCGCTCGAGCGAGAGCTGCCCGTTCGCGTCCTTCGCGTCACCCGAGGTCACGCGGTAACTCCAGCTGTACGGCCCGACCGGCTCCACCGCGATTTCCAGCTCCACGCGAAAACGCCAGAGGGAGCCGGCGAGAGTCAGGCGCCCGGCCTTCGCGTTCCAGGAAGCGCGGGTGACGTGTCGGCTGATTCTCGGGTAGAGGCCATAGTTGAGCACCTTCGCGCGCACTCGCTCCGGCTCCACCGGGGTGAGCACGAGACCTTGGATGAAGTAGACCTTTCCCTGCGGGTCCGCGCCCGTTCGATGCACGAAGGTCGCTGCCTTCTGCTCGCGCACGAGGCGGTCCAGGAGAGGCTGGCTGAGCGGAGCCGCCTGCGCGGCAGTCGCAAGTATCAATAGCAGGCCCGCAAGCGGCATTCCGTTCTCCCCCTCCTGTCAGCCGGATCTCTCGAGCTCGCTCGAGATCTGAGCCAGGATGTCCTCCCTCGGCAGCGCCCGAACCGGCATCGGCGCGAGCGTGCGGTTGACCACCGCGCGAGACGAGGCGCCCCAGGCCATGTACCTGGGATCGAAAACCACCACCCAGCCCGAATCGGTCGGCGTGCGGATGAGGCGCCCCACCCGCTGCTTGAGCCACATCATCCGAAGCGGGAAGTCGTAGTCGTACAAAGAGAACTTCGTGCGCGCCTTGCGGGCCTCGGCGAGCGGCCCCCGGGTCATCGCTTCGTTGATCTTCTCGAGGACCACGAGGCTGAGCGCGCGTCCCGGAATGTCGAGCCCCTCTCCATAGCGCTCACCTCCGACCAGCACGGCGCGCTCCGTCATGCGGAAGGCCTCGGCCGCGCGCCGGTCGCTGAGCGAGTCGAAGACCTCGATCCCGTGCGGGGTCAGGCGCTCACGGAGCAGCTGGGCGGCGAGGCGCAGGCGGCGGTTGGCCGTGAGCAGGAGCAGCGTGCGTCCCCCGAGAGCGAGCGCGGCTTTCTCGGTGAACCGCGTGATCGCCTCGAGATGCGGGGGCGATCCCGGCGGGGGAGCGTCCTCGGTGATGAAGACGGTCGCCTGCCGGTCCAGCCGGAAGGGCGAGGGGAGTATCACCGGCGGGCGCGTCGGCGCGAGACCGATGCGGTCGACCACGAAGGAAGCCGATCCGCCGGTCGCAAGCGTGGCCGAGGTCAGGACGACGCCGTGCCTCGCCGCGAAGAAGGGCTCCGCCAGCCCGGTCACCTGGATCGGCTCGGCGGAGACGCGCCACGTGGACTCGCGCGGGTCCCAGTGCACGACACGCAGGCGGTTGGCGTCGGTCGCGTCCACGACCGAGGCCAGCCGGTCGGCGTCCTGCGAGAAGCGGAAGGCGTGGGTCTTGAGCTGATCGAAGGCTGGGTTTTGGCGGTTCGAGGGGCTGTCGCCGGCAGTCAACGCCGCGGTCAGCGCCTCGGCGAGGCGCCGCACTTCGCCTTGAAGATTCCGAAGCGCCTCGGCGAGCGCCCCGACGGCCTGAGTGGGCGGGCGCGGCGCGGGGTCGCGAGCCTGCGGCGGAAGCGGCGGCCCGAGCACGATGGGTTGTTCGAAACCGTCGTCGCCTACGTCGCGCGCGAGCGCGCGCGGCGCCGCCATGCGGACCTCCCCCGCGCGGGCCCGGATCGCCTCGCAGCGCTCCTCGAGGGACGCGAGTTTCATGGCCTCGCCGTGGGACCCCTGAAGGACGAGCCCCTCGACGAACCGGGCGATCGCGGGCGCGTCGCCCGTTCGCCGCGAGGACTGCCTTGCCCGGGTGCTCCGGCCGGCGACGCCCGAGCCGGTGCGGCCGTCCAGCCGGTGGACGTGATCCTGCAGCGTTCCTTCCGAGAGCTCCAGGCGGTGGGCCTCGGTGATCTGCTCCTCGAGGTGATGGGCCTCGTCGAAAACGATCGAGCGGATCTGCGGCAGGTGGGCGGGCCACTGGAAGGTGAGCGCGTGGTTGGCGACGATCACGTCGGCTCGGTGAGCGAGGCGGGCGCTGTCGAAGAAGTGACACCGTTTGTAATGCGGGCAGGGCGGACCGAGCGTCGTCGTATGGTGGCTCTTCACGGAATCGACCGCCGCCGCGAGCGCTGGGAACTGCGTTTTCAAATAGTGGGAGACGCGATCGAGCTCGACGGTCGGGATGGAGACCGACAGCGCCTGGAGGTAGGCAGCCGACCACCTCTCCTCGAGCGATCCCGAGCGCGCGGCATCGACGTGGTCGTGGAGCTTCCGCAGGCAGAGGTAATTCTCCTGGCCCTTGACGGTAGTGGCGCTTGGAGTGTCGCCCGTCTCGCCGCCTGGGTGCGCGAGGTTCTCGGCCCGACCGGCCTCGCTGATCAGCTGACGGGCGAGCGGGATGTCCTTCTCGAGCAGCTGATCCTGAAGCGACTTGCTGTGCGTCGCGACGACGAGGGGGGCGCCGGAGGCGCGGGCGGCGATCAGGCCGGGAACGAGGTAAGCCAGCGACTTGCCCGTGCCGGTCGGCGCTTCGACGGCGACGCGCCCGCCCTGGGCGAGAGTCTCCCGCACGAGCTGGGCCATCTTTTCCTGGGTCTCGCGGTAGCGGAACTTGTCGGCAATCTCGTGTGAGAGCGCGCGGTGCACGGCCTCGGGCCCGGGGATTTTCGTCCAGTCCGGCTCGCGCGCGGCGTCCTCGCCGCGAAGCTCGCGGAGGTCGCCGAGGGGCGCCTTCTCAGGGAGGGACACGGTGTCGCCCGCAAAGAACCACGCCCACCACCAGGGGTCGTCCTCGGAACCGAGCAGCGACTGCACGATACCGGCCAGCCAGGGCCGCTCCGTGCGCATGTACTCCTGGGCCCGCTCGAGTACCCGGAGGGTCGCCTCGCAGTCGTGATCCGCGCGATGCGCCCCCTCCGCCGGGAGGCCCGCCCACTGGCGAAGCGACTCGAGCGAGAGCGACGGGCGCTCCGGGAGCACCAACGCCAGGGGGTCGATGGAGTTGTGGACAGTGAACTTCCTTACCGACGCGCGCGGCGCGATCTGGTGATCGAGAAACCGCTGCTCCAGGGTCGCGTTGTGGGCCACGAGCGGCAGGTCGCGCACGAAATCGAGAAATCCGGGCAGGACGTCGGAGAGCTGCGGGGCCCCTCTCACGTCCTCGTCGCGGATCCCGGTCAGGCGGCTGATCACCGGCGGGATCGGCGCGCTCGCGCGAACGAGGCTGTGGTAGCGGTCGAGCACCTCGAGACCTTTCACCCGCAGCGCACCGATCTCGATGATCTCGGCCTGCGATTCGTCGAAGCCCGTGGTCTCGAAGTCGAGCACGACGTACTCCGGGGGCGTGTCTTTCGCGAGGGACTCAGTCACGTGCGTAATGTGTCAGCCAGTACCTGGAATTTCACCAATGGAATCTCATTGGATTGCGAACCCATCGGGCGATTGTTAAACGGCTCAGCGCCCGACATTTCCGATCCGAAAAGAGGTTTGGGCGCAGGAATAGGTCAGCATGAGGAACACCCGGATCGGGACGGTCGCCCTGGTGATCAGGTACGACGGCCCCCAGCCCCAACTCCTCGACAAGTTATCGGATGATCGAGAAATCGCCGCCCTGGAGGCCGCACTCCAGTCGGGAGAGACCGATCCGATGCATGTCGTCTACGAGCTTCGAGAGAGGCAGACGCGTGAGGACGATGAGTTCGGGGATTATGTCGAAGAGCTGCTCTCCCAGCCCTTCGTCCGGCCTGAGATCCAGGAGCACGGGATCCAGTGGCTGAAGTCGAAGATCCGCATCGAGGAGTATCAGAGGACGGAGACTCAGGCCGCGCAGGTCATCGCAGAGTACGCATTTCGTCTCTTCCAGGAGAATCCTGAGCGAAAGGAATTCCTGCTCAGTGGCCCGGCCGCGACGGTCAGGGTTCGAATTCACGTCTTGTGCGCCGCGGAAATCGGGAGCGAGTCGAGCTCCCAGGCCGCCTAGGGGTCAATCGCACCCAAAGGGGTGTGCCCCCCGATTGACTGATTGAAATCAAGAGGATACCCGGCGAATGTAGTGTCGGCAGAAGCCGATGGCCAACCACCCGGATCTCCTGGCAACTCCCGCGGATATTTCCCGTCTGGCCGAGCAGCTCGGCCGTGCGGACGTCATTGCGTTCGATACGGAGTTCATCCGGGAAAACACGTTTTACCCCGTCGTCGAAATCATTCAGGTCGCCACGGCCCAGGACTCCTGGCTCGTCGACGCGCGTGCCTTCCGGAAGCCGGAGGCGCGCCCGGGCCTCAAGCCGCTGCTGGACGTCTTCACCGCGCCCGGAATACTCAAGATCGTTCACGCTGCGCAGGGCGACCAGGAATGCCTGGTCACTGCCTACGGGGTCGCGGCGACGCCTTGCATCGATACGGCGATCGCGGCCTCCCTCTGCGGCTTCGGTGACGGGATCGGGCTCGGCAGCCTGCTCAAGGCCGTGCTCGGGGTGACGGTCAAGAAGGGGCACGCGCGCACGGACTGGACAGTGCGGCCCCTGCCTCCCCAGCTCGTCGAGTACGCTCACGCCGACGTCGAGCACCTGGTGGAAACCGCGCGCCGGCTCTTCGAGAAGCTCGACAAGCTCGGGCGACGGGCCTGGGCCATGGAGCTGACCGCGAAGTACGAGGACCACTCCCTCTACGAGCCCGATCCCGAGGTTCTCGCCCAGCGGCTCGCGAAGGGCGGCAAGCTCGACCGGCGCGGCTACGCGGCCCTGGTCGAGCTGATGAAGTGGAGGGAGCAGCGGGTGCGCCAGCTGAATCTCCCGCGGCGCTGGGTCGCGGACGATAGCGTGCTCGTCGACCTGGCGCGCGTGCGGCCCAAGGACGTCGGTCATCTCTCCGCGTTCCGCGGCCTGAACAAGGGAGAGATCCGGAACAGCGGAGAGGCGATCCTTTCCGCCGTGCGCAGCGCCGCCGACGCTCAGGACGTCGCGCTACCCCATTCTCCACGGCCAGACATTCCCTCGGAGTCCGAGAACCAAGTCCTGGACCTGCTTCGGGCCTACATCGGAATCCTTGCCGATCGGCACGAGATCGCGGCCCGGCACATCGCGACTTCTTCCCAGCTTCTGCCCATTCTTCGCGCGGGCGGGCCCGACGCCGCCGGCTTCGTGAAGTCAGGCGCCCTGAGCGAGGGTGCGGCCCTGCTCGTGGGGGAGGAGCTGGTGGCGTTTCTGGCGGGGCGGCGGGCGCTTTCGATCGAGAGGAACCGCGTGAAAATTGTAGAGGTTAGGAGCTGACGGGCCCTGCCTCGAAGGGATCTCCATTCGGCCTGAGTTAGGCTGAGTCGGTTTGCTCCGGGTCGTTGGAAAAGTACTGCTGCGATTCCACCTCGTCCCTCATCGTGCAGCGAATGACGGACTTCCCGTTCTCGTCCGGGGAGAGCGCCTCGAAGGCCAGGCGGATCGCCTCTTCGCGGCTGCGAGCTTCGATGCGGTACTGGGCAAGACCCGAGAGGAAGAGGAATTGACGATGCATCCCGGATGGATGAGCAACCGGAGTGCCAGGGTGGAGAGCTTGAAATGAAAGAGCTTTCGGCCGCGAAGTGTCCAGCCTTTCGACACCGCCCCTGGGGCCCTGGCAGCGCGGGGGCCCTGGAAGCGCGGGTCATCCACCGGGAGTTCCAGACCTTCCGGACCTGGGACGAGGGCCCGGAAGATCGTTGACGCGATAGGTCGAAAAGGTGTACTTCCCAGCGGCAAGGTCGAGGTGGACTTCATGAATTACAAGCACTTAGTGGTTGCGCTCGTGGGCCTCGTGTCGGCGTCCGGCGCCGCTCTGGCGTCGGACGATGAGCGCAAGGTTTTCGATGCGTATCAGGAGATCTTCCGGCCCGAGCGGCCGGGCGGGCGGCCGACGCTCAGCTCGCGCGAACGACGCGCTCTCTACCAGGCGACGGTCGAGAATCCCGTGGCGGCGCTCGACCCGGCGAGGGTCGCCCAGTACGACCCGCAGGGGATCATCGGCTTCTGCTTCGGCCGCGCGATGACGGCGCAGCTCGGCGCGCGAAAGCTCGGGCTTGCGCTGCCATCTCTTCGCAAGCTTTTCATTGTAGGCGCGCTCTGTGCGGGCTGCACGAAGCCCGAGGACGCGCCCGAGTGGCGCTTCCACGTGACCATGCTCGTTCGAGGCGCGGGCGGCCAGTGGTACGCGATCGACCCGATCATGTACGAGTCGGGGGCCTACGTCCCCCTCACGATGGAGCGCTGGATCGAGCGCGTTCGCGCGGGCTGGGACCGCTACCACGGCGGCGCGCCGCGCGCGAAGCTCTACCTCGCGCCGCCCGACGCGGTCATGCCCGACCTGACCTCGCTCCCGAGCCCTGAGACCGGCACGCATCTCATCGAGCTGAATTTCGTGCCCGAGGAGCACGGCCTGCGCGCCGACACGTCGCTCGTTCGGGGAGAGAAGATCTACGTTCTCGACGACTCGGCTTCGGATCGCTACTTCCTGACGACCTCGGAGCCGGCGGGCGACCGCTTCCAGTTCCTCGACATCTCGATCAACGGCGACAGGATCTCCTACAACGGCTACTTCGCGGATCTGCTGAAGACGAACCTCAACCCGCGCCGGTACCTGACACCCGCTTCTGAAAATGCGAGGCGCCCGGCTCGACGCCTCCTCCCTCTCGGGATGTCCCTTGAGCGGCTGAGGTAGCTCCGTGAGCCGGACGCTTCTCGAACGCAGGGAAGGCCCCTTCTACGATCCCTGGGAAGCGCTCCCGGACGGCAAGCGCCTCGAGCTTCAGCGTGAGCGCCTTCGCGAGCTCGTCTCGTTCGCGCGAGAGAGATCGTCCTTCTACCGGGGGCGGCTCGAGGGGCTGCCCTTCGACGCGCGCGACGCGCACCCGCTCGGGGCCTTTCCCTCATTCACGGCCGCCGATCTGCGCGAGCACATCCCTCCGGCGGGGGAGTCGCTCCTGACCGATCCCAAGGCGACGGCCTTCACGGTTTTTCAGAGCGGCGGAACGACGGGTGTGCCGAAGACCTCGCTCTTCACACACGCGGAGATGGAAGACATCAACCGCTGCAACGCGCGGGGCTTCTTCGCGACCGGCCTTGAGGCGACCGACCGGGTGGCCAACCTCTGGGCCGTGGGCGGCCTTTACATGACGTTTGTGCACATGAACCGCATGCTGCAGGAGTACGGCTGCACGAGCTTCCCGTTCTCGAATCAGACGCCGGTCGAGTTCATCCGCACGGTCGCCCGGCTCTTCGACGTCAACGTCTTCACGGGGATCACGAGCGTGGTTCTCAACTGCCTGCGCGAGCTGGACCGCGGCGAGCCCGGGCGCTTCCGGGTCGAGAAGCTCTACTTCGGCGGTGAGCACATCTACGAGGCCGACCGCAAGGAGATGCGCGAGCGGCTCGGCGTCGAGAAGATCTACGCGCCCGGTTACGGGACGGTCGACAGCTGGTACCTGGGCTACCAGTGCACCGAGTGCGGGAACGGCATCTTTCACGCCTTCGACGACCAGGTTTATCTCGAAGTCCTCGACGAAGTGACCGGCCAGCCCTGCGCGTCCGGCGAGACGGGGCTTCTTCACGCGACGGTGCTCGCGCGACGCCTCACGCCGGTCATGCGCTTTCGGGTGGGCGACCGCGCCCGCTGGCTCGGGCGCGCCTGCCCCTGCGGCCGCACGACGCCGCTCTTCGAGCTCCTCGGCCGGGGCGACGACGTGCTCAGGATCGGCTACGACTCGATCGACTACGCGTTCGTGCAGCGGATCGCCTCTCGCGTACCGGGCGCGAGCGGGCGCGTTCGGATGGAAAAGCGCAGGCTCGAGGGGCGAGACCAGCTCGCGCTCCGGATCGAGACGTCGGCGGAGGGCTCGCTCCAGCCCGCGATGACGGCCGAGCTCGGCGAGCATTTTCTTCGGGAGCGTCCGTCGTTCGCCGAGTTCCTCAAGAAAGGCACGGTCTGGCCGCTCGCGCTCGAGTGGGTTCCGGAGGGATCGCTTCCGCAGAACCCGCGCACTGGCAAGCTCATCCGCATCGTCGACTCGGTGGGAGGCGGCTGATGCGTGCAGTCGAGCCACGAGGCTCGCGTGCAGTCGAGCTCAGCCTCGCGCCCGAAGCCGGCGCGGTCGGCCCGTCGCTCGACTTCGTCGAGCGTTACGCCGAGGCCCACGGCGCGGCAGCGGGTGCGCTCCCTGGCCTTCGCCTCGATCTTTCCAGGGTCCTGGAAAGCGTCGTCGCGAAAAACGTGGGCGAGCTGCGATCCGCGGAGCTGACGCTCCGGCTCACCTCCGAGAACGAGGCGCTCTTGCTCGAGCTGGTGAGCCGCGGGTGCCCCCTCGACCGGGCGGAGCTTCCCGACGGCGTTTCCTTCCGGAACCTCGGGCGGGGTGGCCAGGGCATCACGTTCGAGATCCCCGCGACCCAGGTGGGCGATTCGGGCTCCACGTCTGCGCCAGCCGAATCCGCCGGGTACGAAACTCGCGAGCTGCGGGCCGGCGAAGAGGGCGCACTGGCGGAGCTCTTTTACAGGGTCTACGGCTACCGTTACATCAACGAGTTCGTCTACTTTCCCGAGCAGCTCCGCGCGCGCCTGGGGGACGGACGCCTGCGCTCGGTGGTCGCGGTCGACTCAAGCGGCAGGTGTGTCGCCCACGTCGGGATGCTTCGGTTGGGCGAGCGGCCTCCCGTCTACGAGGCCGCGCTCGGCGTGGTGGACCCACGGCACAAGTCGAGCGGCCTCTTCAGCCGCGTCTTCCAGGGGGTCATGGGCCTCATGGAGCGAACGCCCATGAGCTACGCGGTCTACGACTTCGTGACGAATCACGCCTTCAGCCAGCGGCTGATCGCGAGGTATGGCTACTGCGATCTCGCGCTCTTCCTGGGTAACCAGGTGGCCGAAACCCAGGCCCGGCTCTCGGAGCTCGGCCTGGGCGAGGACTCCCAGGCGATGGACCGTTACTCCGTCCTGCTGGGGGTGGAGCCCAGGGCCGCGCAGCCCTTCGGCCGGGAGATCCAGCTGCCGATCAACCTCGGCGAGGCCTTCGGATTTCTCCTGAAGCCGCTCGGGCTCGCGTGGGCGCCGACGCCGCGCTTTTCGACGCTTCCCGCGGGCGGCGAGTACTCGAGCGTGCGTCAGGACGAGCAACGGGCCGTGCTCGTGGATTTCAGCTCCCCTGGCCGGCAGGCGCTCGCGCGCGTGATCGCCGAGTGGCGGCAGGCGCGTCGCGAGGGGATGCAGTACTGCGCCGTCGACGTTCCCCTCGACGGACCTGGCGTGGGCCAGCTCTCGGACCTCCTGGCGAACGAGGGGTTCTTTCCGGCCGGATTCATTCCCTACAGGTACGGCGCGCGCCTCGGGTTTCGCTTCCAGTTTCTGGCGCCCGTTCAGGTCGACTTCGGTGCCATCCAGCTCCACTCGGACGACGCGAAACGCCTTCTCGAGGTCGTTCGAAGGGCCTACGAGAAGCGGAGCCTGCGGCCATGAGGGCTTGCACGGCGATCTCCGAGATTCGCGATCCGCTCGACTGGACGCCCGAGAAGTCGGCGCTCTTCGTGGACGCCTGTCGTGAGATGGCGCTTTACCACCGGGCGAGCTGTCCCGAGCTCCGCTTCCTCTACGAGCGGCGGGGCTTTGACCCGGAGTCGATCCGCTCCGAGGCCGACATCGAGCGCATCCCGGCCGTGGGCGTGACGGCGATGAAGTACTTCCTTCTGACGTCGATGGATCCCGCCGCCTCGGTACTGCGGCTGACTTCCTCGGGCACCCGGGGCCAGAAGACGCAGGTGCTCTTCGATCAGTGCAGTCTCGACCGAGTTCAGCGGATGATGGACGTTTATCTCGAGCAGGAGGGCATCGTTTCGAAGGCCCCCGCCAACTACCTTGTTTTCAACTACGATCCCGACCAGGCCGGTGACCTGGGTACCGCGTACACCGAGAAGAACCAGCTCCGCTTCGCGCCCGTGAACGACGTGCTCTTCGCGATTCGAAAAAACGGGGCTGTCGAGCGCGGCGGCTCGTCTGGAGGCGACTGGGAGTTTCGCAAGAACGAAGTCTACGACCGGCTCGTCCGCTACGAGCGTGAGGGGCTGCCCGTTCGAATTTTCGCGATGCCAGCCTTTCTCTTCGAGTTTCTGGAGGACCTGCGCGCGCGAGGCCTCAGGCCCCTGCGGTTCGCGACAGGCTCGTGGATCTTGACGGGAGGCGGCTGGAAGGCCGCCGAGGACAAGAAGGTCTCGCGCGAGGCGTTTCGCGGGATGTGCCTCGAGGCGTTCGGGATCGACCCCGCCTACCAGCGTGACGCCTACGGCATGGCCGAGCACTGCGCCCCGTACCTCGAGTGCCGCGAGCACCGCCTGCACGTGGCGGCGTTCAATCGCGTGCTGATCCGCGATCCGTTGACGCTTCGGCGTGTGCCCGACGGCGAAGGGGGCCTCCTGGAGCTGGTCACCCCGTTTAATGCCATGATGCCCACGCTCGCGATTCTGACCACCGACTACGGCCGCATTCATCCGGAGGCCTGCCGCTGCGGCTTCAGGTCTCCGACCTTCGAGATCCTGGGGCGCGCGGGCCTCTCCAAGCACAAGGGCTGCGCCATCACCGCCGCGGAGATCGTGAAGAGTCGGGCGGGTCGAGCCGAAGGCGAGCGTGCCAGATGAGCCGAAGGCGAGCGTGGCAGATGAGCCGAAGGCGAGCGTGCCAGATGAGAGCGGTGCTATGAGAACCTTCGCGTTCGGAGAGTGGATCTCAACGGGCGAGGGCCTCGCCGCGAGCGAGGCGCGCACCCTGCGCGACCACGCGGCAGCGGAGGCGCTCCGGCAGGCGCCCCCCGAAGACCGCGTGCTTGAGGTCCTCGAGCGGGTGCGGCGCAAGTGGGAGCCTGGAACCGCCCGGTACCGGCTCGCGCTCGAGCGGCTGCCCGCGCTCACGGCCTTTTCTCCGAAGATGGTCGAGCTCGGGCTCGGGGAGCTCGGCAACATGCTGAGCCGCGACGTTCTCAAGCGCAAGCTCGACGCGGAGCTCGGGAGCGCGGCGCCCGGCCGGGGAGGGGAGTACCGCCATGCCACGCGGACGCTTCTGCAGTACCGCCCGCTCGGGGTCGTGCTCCACGTGCTTTCAGGAAACGTCTTTCTGGTCGGACCTGGCGCGCTCCTCGAGGGGCTCCTCACCGGTAACGTGAACATTCTCAAAATGCCCTCGGCCGAGACCTTCTTCATGCCGCTCTTCCTCGAGTCGCTCCTCGAGGCCGATCCGAAGGGAGAAGTGGCGAGGCGGCTCGCGGTCGTTCAATTCGGCTCCGGCGCGCGTGATGTGCGCGAGATCTTCCAAGCGGCCTCCGACGGAATCGTCATCTGGGGGGGCGAGGAAGCCGTTCGCGCGTATCGCGACGGGCTGCCGGCGCGCACGCGGGTCGTCGTCTACGGGCCGAAGCTGAGCTTCGCCGTCGTGACTGCGGCTGGGGCGGGGCGCGCGGGCGTCCAGGCCGCGGCGCAAGCGCTCGCTTCCGAGCTCGCGATCTGGGACCAGAACGCCTGCACGGCGCCGCAGGTCTGCTACGTCGAGGGCGAGGCGCTGGCCCGCGAGCTTGCGGAGGCGTTGCCTGCCGCGCTCGAGCGTGGGGAGCGCGAGCTTCCCTCCGGGCCTGCGAGCGCCGACACGGCGGTCGAGATCAGAAAGTTACGGGGCGTGGCCGAGATCGGCGAGGCGCGCGGCGAGGGCGCCCTCCGCGACAGCGGCGAGGACAACGTGCGTTGGACGGTCCTTCTCGAGAAGTCGCTCTCGCTCGAGGCCTCCCCGCTCCACCGGACGATTCGGGTCATTCCATACGTCCAGCTGGACGAGGTCGTCGCGACGGTCTCTCCGTACCGCGGCTACCTCCAGACGGTCGGTCTCTGCGCCACCGAAGCCGAGCACCTCGACTGGGCGGCGCGCCTGGCGGGGGTGGGTGCCCAGCGGCTCTTTCGCCTGGGCGACATGGCGGGCGGCGAGATCGACGATCCGCACGACGGCGCGCACGGGCTCCCGCAGCTTCTGAGCCTCACGGTGACTCGGTTGCCGGCGCTTCCGGCCGACCAGCATCCCTGGGATCTGCTCTCGCCCGAGGCGCGCCGGCAGTGGCGCGAGGCGCGCCTTCGGGAGCTCGTGTGGGAAGCGCGCAAGGCGCCCTTCTACCGCGATCGGCTGGGCGACCAGCCGCTCGAGACGTTCGACGACCTCGTGCGCGCGCCGCTGCTCGAGCGGGAGGACTGGGAAAGAGGCATGGCGCCCGGAAGCCCGGCGCTTCGCACGCGCCCGTTCGAGGGCGGCTACGTCACCCGGAGCGGGGGCTCGACGGGCGTGCCGAAGTTCTCCTACTTCGACAAGGCTGACTGGGACGCGATGCTGGAGTCGGCGACACGCGTCTTTCGCGCCTGCGGCCTCGTGGCGGGCGACCGGGTCGCCAACTTCATGGGCGCCTGGGACCTTTACGGGGGCTTCGTCTCCTTCAACCACGTCAACCACGCGCTGGGCGCCCAGTCGTACTGCTTCGGCGGGGCGATGGCCCCGCAGGGGTTCCTCGACGTCTGGGAGCGCTTCGGAATCAACGCGATCCAAGGGGTGCCCGGAAGCGTCCTCGTGATGCTGAGAAAATGCCGGGAGCTGCGGCCAGGTTTTCGCATCGAGAAGCTCCTCTACGCCGGTCAACCGCTCGCGGAGGCCGACCGCCGCTGGCTGCGCGACGAGCTGGGGGCGAAGCGCGTCGCCTCGATCATCGGGACGACGGAGGCCAACCAGCTCGCCTACCAGTGCGAGCGGCAGGAGGGCACGCGCCTGCACCACGTCGCCGAGGACTACAACCACGTCGAGCTAGTCGCGCCGGAAGGCGCGCATGGAAGCGGCGAAGCCGGCCGGATCGCGATCACGGGTCTTCGCAAGCACAACTACCCGGTGATCCGGTACCTCAACGGGGACGCGGCGGCCTGGGCGCCGGCCTGCGGCTGCGGGCGCGGCGACCGGGTGCTCGATTACCGGGGGCGCTGCGACGACATCGTCTGCGTCGCCAAGATCAATCTTCAGTGGAGCGACGTGCGCCAGGCGCTAGCCGAACTCCCGGTCACGGAGGCGCAGGCGCGCTTCTCGTTTGCGCCCTCGGGAGCCGAGCGGATGGAGCTGCTCCTCGAGGTGACCGAGCCGGGGCTCGAGGCCCGAGTCCGCGAGCGGCTTTTCGAGCGTCTGAGCGAATTCGAGGACCGCGTACGCAGCGGCCAGCTCGAGCTGGTCGTCTCGACGCTCGCGCCGGGCACCCTGCCGAGAAACGAACGCACCGGAAAAGTGAAGGCACTCGTCGATGCGCGACAGTAGCTTCGGCCTCTTCATCGCGTGTCGCGATCTGCGAAACATCTGGCTCGGGCAGCTGCTGAGCCAGGCCGGCACGCGGATGTACCAGATCGCGCTCGCCTGGTGGATCGTCAGCTCGGCCGCCGAGGCGGCGGGCCTCAAGATGGGCCTCCTGCTCATGTGCGGAGCCCTGCCGGCGCTACTGCTGGCCGGCCCGATCGGCCGGCTCGTGGACCGGAAGCCGGGCCGTCGCCTGCTGCTGGTTTCCGACGGGCTCGCGCTCGCGGTGACCGGGCTCTTCGGCCTATATGTGATGCTTCCCGGCGGGGGCTCGCCACCGCTCGCGCTGATCTACGCGGTCGGCGCGGGGCTTGCGCTCTGCCAGGCGGTGCTCGACCCGACATTGAACAAGATGGTTCCGCTGCTCGCGCCCCCCGAAAAGGTGGAGCAGGCCGTTGCGTGGGTCGGATCGACTCAGTCGATCGCGTCGTTCTTCGGGGCGATCTGTGGGGCGGTATTGGTTGAAAAGCTGGGCCTGGCCTGGGCCGTCTGGGTCAACGCCGCGAGCTACGCCCTGGCGGCGTTCTACACCTCGAGGATACCGAGCCTCGCCTCCGCCGCGGCGGCCGGGGCGCCCGGGGCAGACGATACGGCCGACTCCAGGAAGTCCGTCTGGCCAGAGCTCTCGGGAGTCGTTCGGCGCCTGCTCCTCGCGTTCGGAGCCATGAACTTCTTCATGACCCCGATCCTGGTGGTCCTGCCCGTGTACGTGAACCGGGAGCTCGGCGGAAGCGCCACCGTCTTCGCGCTTGTCGAAGCCGCGCTCTGGGTGGGCCTGGTTGCCGGAACGTTCCTGGCCGAGCACTGGAAGTCGGCGCAGGGCGGACTCCTCTCTGCGGGCAGCCGGCTGGCTCTCGGCTCGGGGGTCTGCCTGGGGGTTTCGGGCATCCACCCGAGCGGAGTCTTCCTCGGCGCCTGGACCGCCGCGTTCGGAGTGACGCTCGGGGCCGCGAACGTGAAGTTCCTGACCTACTTTCAGCAGGCAGTCCCGGACTCCCGGAAGGGTCGGTTCTTCGCGCTTCTCGGCGCGGTGACGAGCGTTACCTTCCCGGTCGCGTTCTTTCTCTTCGGCTGGCTCGCCGATGCGGCGCCCGCGTCGATCCTGATCGGCGCCCAGGGCGTCGGCATCGTGGCCGTCGGCGTCTACGCGCTCACGCTCACCGCCGGCTCGACGCCGCGCCCGGAGGTCAAGACGTGAGCCTCTCCTACCGCCTCGCGGCTGAAAAGGACGTGTGGGCGCTCCTGGC
Source organism: uncultured Bacteriovoracaceae bacterium (assembly GCA_964372615.1). Lineage (GTDB taxonomy): Bacteria > Bdellovibrionota > UBA1018 > UBA1018 > UBA1018 > CAYJTX01. Next base: position 15,937 of record CAYJTX010000019.1, read on the forward strand.
GCTCTACCAGAAGGTGGGGTCGACGCTGACTGAAGACCCGCTCTTCCTGGACTACGACAAGCTGCGCGCCGCCGTGACTTCGGACGACTCCGTCTGGCTGCTTGCGGAGCGCGCGGGTGAGATCCAGTGCATGGTCTCGATGCTGGTGGATCGCTCGCAGGGCCTGGCGAAGATCAGCCGCCTCATGGTGAACCCCGGGTCCGCGTCCCTCGAGGTCGACCTGCGTGCGTCTCTGCGAAACGCCCTCTCGCAGCTGCGCGCGAGCGAGCCCGGGGTCGAGGCGGTCTTCACGACCACGCGCTCGCTGCCCCGAAAGTTCCAGGACGTCACCCTTTCCGAGGGCTTCACGATCGCCGGGGTGTTTCCGAATTCGCTCGGTGTGGACGGCAGTACGTTGAATGGGATCACGGTCTTTTACTTCGAAGGAGTCCTGCGCGAGCGCCGGATGGCTGACATCGTCGTGCACCCCGCAGTTCGTCCGTTCTTCGAGCTGGCCGCCGAGGGGCTCGGCCTTCCACCGGTCGGCGTCGCGAAGCAGCCCCCGGCGCAGGCCTCCCGCGTGCCGGTTCCGCCGCTGGAGCTGCTGAAGGCCCCTCTGCTTGCGGGGCGGCGCTTCGAGCGGCTTCAAGACAACCAATCGGCGGTCATCCACTTTTACCCGTTTAACCGCCCCAATGTCCTCGTAGCCAATCCCGACGAGACCGTGGAGGTCTACTGCAAGATCGTCGAGCCGCTCAGGCTCGCCGCGGTCATCGGCGAGCACCTCGAGGCGGCCGTCGACCCGGTCGGCCTCTACGAGTCGCTCTCGCGGCTGCTGCGCTCGGAAGGCGTCTCGTACATCGAGGTGATCAACGACGCCGCCGACGTGCTGGGCACGCAGTGCCTGCTCGACGCGGGATTCACTCCCTGCGCATACCTTCCGGCTTTCAAGCGGCAGGGCGAGAGCCGGCGCGACTACGTCGTCTTCGGCAAGTCGTTCGAAGCCCCCTCGCCGCCGGAGAGCGACCTCCACCCGCGCTACCTCGCGTTTTTTCGCGAGTACGCGCGGCTGCGGTATCCCGCTGCGTTCCAGTCCGCGTTCAATTGACCTGATCAGTCAAATATAGTAAGGTATGGCACCCTCGGTGAGAAAGGCCTCACTTCTTATGCGATTTCAGCGACTGATACTGGCCATCTTCACCGCTTCAGCCACTCTGAGCACGCCCACCTTCGCCGCTCCGCCCCCCTGCGCCCGCGACCGCATTCTCTTTCTCACCGACTCCCATGGACTCGGCCCCTTCGGCGTCGTGATGAACCGCTGGCTGCTCACGGTGCCCGAGGCGGAGCTCCAGACCTACGCACTGGGGGGGAGCTCGCCCCCGTGGTGGTACCGCGGCAACGTGAGCCCACACGCGTTCCACTTCAACAGCTGCGACGGTCGCGAGATCCCTGAAGGGCGGCCCTTCGCGGACGGCCGCGTCCGCGCGCCGCTCCTGGAAGGCCTGATCGCCGAGGGCGACGGCCGCTACGGGCGGCAGGTCGTGATCCTCGAGCAGGGCGGAAACGTTCCGGGCACGCCCGCGCTCTATCGCGAGTGGGGTGCACGGATGGTGAAGGCGGTGCTCAGCCGCCCTCGCAACGTCTGCGTGTGGATCGCGCCGCCCAAGATGTCGAAGGTCAGCCTGGCTTACTCGCAGCGAGTCTTCGAGGCCATTCGCGACGGGATCGCGGACGCGGCACGCGAGCTCGGAATCGCGACTCCCGACGAGGCATGCCTGCTTGTCGACTCGCGGCCGGTCTCTGAGTATCCCGGGGGGGACGGCTACCACTATCCGTACTCGGCGCGCGGCAAAGAAGCGGCGCGGAAGTGGGCCGAGGCAGTGATCGAGGCGATTCGGGAGAGGGTTCAGCCGCCTGCGGAAGGACTTCCGGTGCCGGAAGCGCAGCCCTCGCGCGAGCCTGCCGCGGAATACTCCGAACGACGGGTCGTCGTGCCCAGCGGAAACGCCTGGCTCTCGATCAACGAGCGTCACTGGCAGAAGGAGGCGCCGGGGGCGCTCGAGCCCGTCGAGGAGACCGATCGCCGGGAAGGTACGCGCGGAGAATGCCGCTCGCCGGGGATGGTCGAAGTTCGGGGTGAGATGAAGCTCGACCGCGTCCGTTTGTACGGGGGTTACAGCGATCCGAAGGGCTCGCTCGAGGCCCTACAGAAGACGAAGTGCGTGGACTGGATCACGCGAAAGTACCCGGAGCGCTGCGCCCGCTTCGACGAGACCGCCTGGGAAGCGCTCGCGGCCACGCTCGCCACGAAGCCCCTGCGCTTCTGCATGGACCGCTTCGAGTACCCCAACGTCCGCGGCGCGAATCCGCTGATCCTGATCCGCTGGGGCGAGTCCCGCGCGCTCTGCGAGAAGCAGGGCAAGCGCCTCTGCACGGAAGAGGAGTGGACCTTCGCCTGCGAGGGCGAGGAGGCGCTGCCCTACCCGTACGGTTACGAGCGATCGGCGGAGAAGTGCAACATCGACCATTCCTGGCGCCGCTACAGCGAGCGCAACATGCATCCGGTTTCGGGCGATCGGTGCGCGGCCGAGATGGACAAGCTCTGGCAAGGCCAGCCGAGCGGCTCGAGGCCGGACTGTCGCAGCCCCTTCGGCGTCTACGACCTGACCGGAAACATCGACGAGTGGACGGTCAGCTCGCGATCCGGCGGTCTGCGAACGATTCTCAAGGGCGGGTACTGGGGGCCGGTGCGCACGCGCTGCAGGCCCTCGACGCGAAGCCACGACGAGAATCACGCGTTCTACCAGCAGGGGTTTCGCTGCTGCTCGGATCAGTAGCTCCCAGTGTCCTGGGTCTGAAGTGAAATGGAAAACCCAGTTTCGGTTTCAGTTCCAGCAGG
>CAYJTX010000020.1:0-17568 GCA_964372615.1 uncultured Bacteriovoracaceae bacterium
GAACATTTGGGAACATTTGGGAACAAGCCAACAGAAAACAACCCAAACCAACGCCAACCAACCAGAACCCGCCCTAAAAAATCCCAGCTATTTCACAGTTAATGATGCCGAGGGTGAGGCTCGAACTCACACGCCCCTTTCGGGGCCCAGGATTTTAAGTCCTGTGCGTCTACCAGTTTCGCCACCCCGGCCCGTTCCATTTATCTATACCGACTTGGGATGCGTCGCTACCCAGGATGAGAGCGTCTGGCACGCGATCGCCGTGTCGGAGATCACGAAGAGGTGAATCCCCGGGGCACCGAGGCCCTTGAGCCGCTCGAATTGCGCCTCAAAGACTTCGATGCAGCGCCTCAGACCCTCCCCGGTCGCGTGCGCGGCGTCCTCCGGCAGGGCCGAGTAGATCGCTGCCGGCATTCGGACTCGGAACCTCTCCATCATGCGATCCGCCTGCTGCTTGGACTTGACCACTCGGGTGCCGGGCAGGATGGGGATGCGGATGCCCTCGGCGAAGCAGCGGTCACGGAATCGCGCGTAGGCGTCCGCGTCGAAGAGCATGTCCGTCATCGCGTACTCGGCGCCGGCCTCGACCTTGCGGCGGAGGAAGTCGACCTGTGCCCGCTCGTCCGGGTGCTCGGGATAGGCCGTCGCGCCGATGCAGAAGTCGGTCGCGTCCCGCTTCCCGGGATCCGGGCCCCCCGGGCGCGGAAGGTAGCTTCCCTGGTTGAGATTTCGGATCTGCTCCATGAGCTGGTACGCGTAGTCGTAGCCTCCCGCTCGCGCTTTCCAGTCCGGTTGCCCGTCGGGAGGATCGCCCCGGAGCGCCAGGATGTTCCGGATCCCGAAGTAGTGGTGATCCATGAGCTGGTTCTCGACTTCGGCCGGAACGATGTCTCGGCAGGTGAAGTGAGCGATGCAAGGGACGCGAAGGCGCTCCTTGATCACCTGGGCGATGGGGAGGCTTCCTCCGCGGAGGCTGCCACCGGCTCCCTTCGTGACGGCCAGGAACTGCGCGCCGGCGCCGATGAGGGCCGCGATCTGTTCAAGAACCTTGTGGTGCTCGGCCCCGTTGCGCGGGGGGATGACCTCGGCCGACACCGTGAAGCCCCCCTGGGCGAGCACGCTCGTGATCTTGACGTCGGGTCGGTACTCGAGATCGGCGACGGACATTAGTTCAAGCGAGCCTCCCGGCTCGACGAAATTCGCAGGTCGCGAGAGCGCGGGCAACCTCTTTTCGCGGCCGCCGCGGAGGCCGTCACGTGGACTCCCCGTGGCGCCTCGTGTAATCTGGAGGGAGCGGGCGGGGGTCGGTGCAGAAGTTCGTATGGATACTGGGCTTCAAGATTCAGCTCTACGGCGCCATCTACGGGGTGGGCACGGTCTTTTGTTTTTTGGTCGTTATGCCCCTCCTGGCGAGACGGCGAGGAGTCGACTGGTTGAGCCTGATGCTGCCGATAGCGGCCTCCGTGGCGGTCGGCTGGGCCGCGGCGCACACGGCCTACGGGATCATCAACATCCGGTCGTTGGACGGGGTACTCCGCCACACGTTCTCGGTGCGCGGGGGAAACGAGGGGATCGCCGGATATGTCGGCGGACTGCTCATGTATTTCTGGTTCCTCCGCCGGCCGTGGCTTCGCGCGAGGGCGGTGGCGGCCGACGCGAACGACGCCCTGGCGCCGGCGCTCGCGCTTATGGTCGTCTTCTTCAAGATCGGCTGCATCTTTCACGGCTGCTGTTACGGGAAGCCCGCGCCGGCCGGGTGGGGGCTCTGGACGCTGGCCTATCCGCCAGCCACCGGCGCGTACTACGCGCACCTCAGAAACGGCTGGATCGCCAGTGGGGCGGAGGCGAGCCTGCCGACGCTACCGGCGCAGGCGCTGGAAGCGCTCGCCCTGGGAGTTGTCTTCGCGGCTCTGGTGGCGGCCTACCTCAGGCGCGGGTGGCGCGGGCGTCTCATGTTCCTGTTTTTCATCGCCTACTGCGTCTGGAGGAACATCTCGGAGCTCTGGCTCCGCGGGGATTTTGGCCGGGGCGATCTCGGGTGGCTGACGGCCACTCAGCTGATGACGATCCCGATCGTCGCTGGATCCGTTTACGTGATCAGTAGGGAGGGGCGTCGTGAGACTCGCGAAACCGCTTCGAACGAATTACCGAAAGGCGCGTAACCGGGCGCTCGCCGCGCGCTCCTGGCTCGTGCCCTACCTTCGAGCGCGCATGCGCCCCAGGGGCGAGCTGCGGCCGCTGCTCGCCTGGCTGTTCACCGACTGGAAGTGCAACCTCGACTGCGACTACTGCTACACCTACGACAACAAGCTCGCGGGAATGGAGCTGCAGATCGCGAAGGAGTCGATCGACTGGCTCCACTCGCTCGGCTGCCGCGTGGTCGCGATCATGGGCGGGGAGCCGCTCGTCCGAAAGCCCTTCGTGCTCGAGGTCATCGAGTACGGGGCGCGGCGCGGGATGTTCATGTACGTGGCGACGAACGGGCGCCTTCTGACGCCCGAGTTCCTCCGGTCGGCGGCGGACGCCGGACTTTCCGCGCTGAACATCGCGATGGATTGCCTGGAGCCCAGGCCCGGCCTTCCGAAGGCGTTCAGTCTCGTGCGGAAACAGTACGAGTGGGCGCTGGCGGAGCGGGACCGGAGTCATTTCATCCTCTTCGCCAACGTCAACGTGACGCCACGAAATCTAGATGACATCCGCCCGATCGCCGAGCGGGTCTGCGCCGACGAGGTCGGAATCGATTTCCACGCCTGCGAGTCTCCGGTGGTGCCCATTCCGGCCTCGTGCTCCTTCGACGAGGCGCTGGCGATCCGGGCGGGGCAGGTCGACGGAATCGCCAGGACCCTGGAGCTCATCGACTGGATCGCGCGCCTGAAGGCCAGCAATCGGGGGAGTGTTCTGAACTCCTACGCGCACCTCGCCGCGATGAAGAAGTTCGTCGAGAACGGGGGGAACCCGGGCGACTGGGGCTGCCGCGCGGGGATCAGCTCGCTGGCCATCCGGCTCGACGGCACGCTCGCGTCCTGCTTCGAAGGCTACCACGACCGGCGCCGGGACTGGGGGAGGGTCGGAGCTCCGGCCTTCGACCTGGGCGCGCTGGCGGAGCAGAAAAAAACGTGTTCGAAAGGCTGTCTCTCGACCACCAATTACAATCTGGCGAATTACATGGAAAGCGTCATGCACGTCGTGGAGTGGACCCGGGGCCACGCGTTCTAGGGAGTCGGGCTCGCCGGCGGCTGCGACAGGAACTCGAGATGCTTCGGGATCGCCGAGCCGTCGAGCACGAGACCGGGCGACGGGCTCGGGCTTGGCTCCGCCGCCTTCCGGCTCGTGAAGGTCAGCTCCTTGGGAATGTTGCTGCCGTCGAGCACCGGGCCCGTGCGCGTCGGGCCCGCGGTCGGCTCGATGGGCCGGGGGGAGGCGCCCGTCGCCTTCAGGCCGGTTCCGGCCGGCGCGCCCTTCATCCCGGCTTTCGATTTCCCGGGTTTCCAGGCGTCCTTGAGTTTCTTGAGATCCGGCGGGAGCTTCCCGTCCTTCGCCTGCTGGTCGATCACTTTCCCGCGAGCGGCATTCTCCGCGTCCCGCTTCTTGGCATCCCTTGCTTCGAGCTGTCGCTCCCGCCTTCCGGTCTCGCCGATCTTGTCCGAGAGGGCCTTCGTGAAGTTGTTCACCGCCGGCCGCATCAGCTCCTGCTCTTTCTTGCGGAACTCCTCGAGGGGCGCCTTCGGGTTCTGGATGGCCCACTCGTTGAGCTGCTTGCGCTTCTGGTGAAACTCGTCGGTGGCGCCGGCCTGGGCCGCTCTCGACGGCAGGAGCGCCGCGAGCACGCCGAAAATGGCGAGCGCCGCTGGGATCACGGAGTTAGGCCGCGATATTGAGAAATCGCAGCAGGTGTGTCGCGGCTGTCGCAGGTGGGTTCTCAAGTCAGCTCGCCTCTTCGAAAGGTATATTGTCAACTATTGTAAACCAATCTAGAATAGGCACAAGGGGCAATACTTTTCGGCCCGGGCAGTTAGACGAGTTCTGGGGGGACTCCATGAAGCCCGATTTCATGGGAAGGGGGAAGATGCGCGTTCGATTCGGTGGTGCGGCAGTGGCCATTGCCGTGATTCTCACGCTGGGTCATTCCACGGTAGCTCAAGGTGCGGGTACGCCGCTCAAGCTCCCCTGCGTTCCCGAGGCGCAGTCCTCCTCGTTTCTCACCCCCTGCAGCGAGGTCACCGCGCAGCTCGAGATCGACCTGAACAAGTACTTCATGGAGCACATCAAGCAGCTCTACAACGGGATCCTCCCCGACGACGAGCTGACGACGGATCTCGCCAACATCATCGGCGCGAGGGTCGCCAAGCCGATCTGCTCGTACTACCCGGGGCGCTTCGTCAGGCAGCTGAACCCCTCATTCATGGAGCCCTACGAGGATCTGAGCAACCACAAGGGCGAGACCTGCGGCGAGAACTTCGAGCTTGTGATCGATGTCGACGTCGACTGGGACCCTTTCAGCATCAGCGTCTCGGTCGACGGGAACGTGATTCCTCCGAAGATGGATTGGGAACGGACTCACGTGCGTGGCATGTGGATCCATGCGCTGACCTGGGCCTGGGAGAAGGTGACGCTCGCGGAGATCAAGGCCACGAGCGGGTTCACGGTCTCGGCCGGCAATGAGCCGGTGCAGGCCGCGGCGCAGTCGGCGATCACGGAGTTCACGAGGCTCACGGGCGATCTGGAGGGGGTGCCGAACATCTCGGAGATCCGCAAGTGCGGCAAGTACAACGAAGACACGCAGAATTGGGAGCAGGAGAAGTGGGACGCGGAGGGGAAGGCAACCAGCAGCACCACGAAGAAGCACGACATCGGCCAGCTCCGCCAGAAGGCGAACTACCTCTGCGCGGCCTGGAAAAACCTGCAGGCCGCCATCTTTCATCTGGCGGTCTCGGAGATCTTCGTGCGCGCCTCCGACTCGTTGATGACGAACGCAATGGACAACCAGCAACAATTCATCGACGACGCGAAGGCCGCCATCAAGGACGTCTGTCTGGAGGAGGCGGACGACTGCCTTTCGTCCTCCTGCGCCGAGAACAAGACGAACAACTGTTACAAGAGGGAAATCCGCAAATTCCTCAGGGACAAGCTCATTCAGATTTGGCCCCTTCAGCGGCTCTCGTTCGGGGGTGGCGGGGTTGGCCTCGGAGGCGGTCTCGGGGCCGCATTCGCGTTCGCCGGGGGCGGACGGCGAATCAGGCGGGCAGTCGATCGGATCAGGGGGTGGTTATGGGGGCGCTAAAGGCTTTGAGGACGGCGGGGGGCCTCGGACGGGGCGAGCGCGGCGCGATCGCGGTCGCGTGGCTCGCTCTCTTCACGACGATCGGGCTCTACGCCTCTGGCTGCTGTGACTGCGGCTGCAGCTGCGGCTGCGGCGATTCGGATTGTCCGGACAACACTACAGGTACCAAGGAGGGCTGCATCAGCATGTTCAAGCCCAACTGGGACGCCGCGGGCGCGACATTCCCGCCCGAGTGCTGCGTCGAGCTGCCGCCTGCGGACGATTGCCAATCCGAGTGCAAGAACTTCGGTGTCCCGACGGATCCGGCGAACCCGCTCTGCACCCCGCCGGTCGCTCCGGCGACGGGGCCGAGCACCACGCCTCCGGGTACGGCCGCGGCCAAGAAAGCGATCGACGCGCTCGGGCGGGCGTCCGATGCGCTCGCCGCCTCGGACGAGGGCGAAGGGCCGGGAGAAGCCGCCGAGGCCGCGTCGCAGGATTTCGCATCTTCGGCGAGCGCGGCAACCGCGGGCAACTTAGGTTCGAAGAAGGAAGGCAAGGCGTCGCCGACACCCGAGACCGGGCCGAGCGCGGGCCCGGCCGGGAAGCGCACGGCGGGAGCGGCGGGCAAGGGGGGCGGCGGCGACTTCAAGATGGATGGCACGTCAACCGCCGCCATCGGAGCGGGTTCGGGCACGGGCGGCATGGACCAGTCTGCGGCGAGCGACGGAGGCGCATACGCAGGTGGGGGTAAAGGCGGTGGCGAAGGGGCCGGCGGTGCTGGCGATGGGGGCTTCGCTTACAATCCGGGCGGTGCGGGCGGCGGCGGAGCGGGAGAGATGAATTTCGGAGGTCAGGGGCCGGCCGGGGGGGACATCCCGGCTATGGCAGGGTCGGATCCGGACGACTATTTCACCCGGACCTCGCCGGACGAGAATATCTTCAAGAAGGTGGAGAGAAAATACGGAGAAAAGGCCACTGGTTGGGCACTTGAGGAGGCCAAGGGCCACTCGAAGAAGTAAGTCTCGGAGGCGGCCAGCAGGGATTCGCCTGGATACTCCTGGCTCACGGCAGCCACGTCCGCACGGGCGGACGTCGATTTCCTACGCGAGGGCGGCGGGGTCGGGATCCAGATCCCGCTTCTAGGCGACCGGGTGCTTCACCTGGAGGACGGCCCGGGGCAGGTCGTACTCGGGCTCCTGCCCATCGCTGGAAACTACGAGGCTCTCCTCGACTCGACGGTAAGCAGGCAGCTCTGGCCGGTGCCGCCGAGAATTTCAGCTGCGCAGTGAGTGCGGAGGTCGTGCTGGGTAACTAGCAGGGTGTGGAGCGATTCATGAGCGAATGCGTCGCAAACGAGCCGACCGCTGCCCTCCTATCCCCTACTTCTCGACGTGATACTTGAACGAGAGGTTCAGCCGAGTGCGAAACTGTTTGATCTTGCCGTTGTCGACGGTGACGTCCATCTTCGTCACCTCGGCGACCCGAAGATCCTTGAGGCTTCGCGAAGCGGTCGAGATCGCCGCCTGCGCGGCATCTTCGAAAGACTTGTCGCTCGTGCCGATGACTTCCAGAACGCGGTAAACGCTATTGGGCATGTCAGTCTCCTTAGATTTGAGATGAAAGTGAGATTGTAGCCCCCAAGGCGGAATTGGCAAGGCGGGCCTGCCCGCGGGCTCAGCCAGCTTACGCTGACGTTTCGTCAGGCAATCCGTGTCGAGGGAGGGGGAGAGCTCACGATTGACTGACGAAATGTCAGGGAATCCGTAAGGCCAGACCCAGCGTGCGGGGATCTCCCAGGATGAGGCGAAGCGCCGCGCTCAGGCAGGAAGATGGCGCACGGTGCCGGCGGAGGTGCAGAGACTGGCGCGAGATCGGTCCCAGAACCTCGCGGATCTCGGCGGCGGCAAGGGGTCGATGTCGCGTGGCGGCCTCCAGGAACGCGGCGCGGGCAAATGCCTTGTGTCGCCTCAGATCGGCGCGGCCGCTACGGGTGGCCAGCAGGACCGCGCCTGCGAGCCAGGATCCGGGGACGGATCCCGCGCCCGTGAGCCGGGTCGTCTCACGCGGGTCGCCGGGGGGAGGGGTGCCGTTGGACCGAACGGACGGATCGCAGGAGACGTATGCGTGCCATCTGTCGGGTCTGCCCGCCCAGCCGGCGATTCGGCTCCAGGGGATCCAGGGATCGGCGACGAAGCCCAGGACGTCTAGGTGGGTCGACCATTCCCACAGGAGCGGGTCCTCGCAGAGACGGTCTCTGCACGGATTCAGCGCGAGGTACCGAGCTTGTCGCGAGAGGTGTTTCCAGTCGGGAACCGGCACTGGGGGCGGCGGAGTTTCCCAAGTCCCTGGCGCCACTGAATTGAGGGCGCGCGCGAGGCGCGATGGCAGGAGCGCCGGGTCAAGAGCTCCCGGAACCAGGAGATGCACGTGGGTCGGCATCAGTACGGCGCTCAGCGCATCGGGGAATGCGTGACGCAGACGACGCCATGCTTCGACACATGCGTCCCGCTTTTCCAGGGGCGTGTTGCCGGGCTGCGCCCGGATGACGGGGTGCCAGGCGAATGGACCGCGACTGTTTGAGGGCGTCTTCATTTCAGGACTTCATTCCAAGCTCCGTGCCACGTGGATTGGCTGACGTTCCGTCAGGAAATCCTGAGGTGCGGACGTACGGAGTCCGCGCAAGGCGCCCAGGGTCCGGACTAAGAGGTCGGCCACAACCGTGGGAACACCGCCGGAACTCGCCGGCGGTAGTCCGCGTACGCCGTACCGAACTGGGCGAGGAGCTTGCGCTCCTCGAGGGGAATTCCAAAGGCGAGGTAGGCAAGCGTCCCGACGGCGAGCACGACGCGGTCGAGCGGGAGCACCGGCGCGGCGAGCATCGCCGTGATCGTGAGCAGATACACCGGGTGACGGACATAGCGGTAAAGCCCGGAGACGATCAGCTGGGGCGTTCCCTCGGAGCGGGCGAGTCGCGACTCTGGCCAGGCCAGCTGGGCGTAACCGAAAAAGGAGAAAACTCCGAATCGGCAAAGGATCGCCATGGCCCAGGTCATGAGGGCCCAGAATAGGGGAAGCGAAAAGGCGGTGACCCACTCCGCGCCCCAGGGGGCGGCCCAGATGACCATTCCGGAGGACTGCCAGAGCCCCATGACCGCGAAGAGGGTCAGGCCCGTGGCCATGAGATAGACGGAGCGGATCGCCTGGGGCGGGACCACGCGGCGCAGGCCCGCGTGCGCGAAGGGCTGGGCGAGCGCCGAATGAACGGCGCCGAAGCCGAGAAAGAGCGCGATGTCCCATGCGATGCGCCCGGCGAGGGGCCACTCGGCCAGGTCGAGCCAGGGCCAGCCCAGCTCGAGAGGCAGCCAGGGCAGGCCCATGTTGCGCTCGATCCAGGCGAAAAAAAGCACGCAGGGGATGACGCCGAGCAAGGTGTTGGCCGCCGCGAAACCCATGCGGGCCGCCGGGCCCAGAGTTCGTTCCGTCATCATGGGCCCTCGAAAGCGAGGAGGTGGTAGGACTTCTTGCCGCGCCGTAGGACGATGAAGCGGCCCGCGATGAGGTCCTTCGCCTCGAGACTCGCTGCAGGGTCCGATGCCCGCTCGTTGTTCACCGAGATGCCGCCCCCGGCGAGGTCCTTCCGGGCGGCGCCCTTCGAGGGGCAGAGGCCGCACTCGGCCAGCGCGTCGACGAGAGGCAAGCCCGCCGTCAGGCGCGCGCGCGGCCAACGCGTAGCCGGAGCGTCCGAGAGCGCGTCCAACAACGACTCCGCGTCGAGATCCTTGAGCTGCGTGGCAAAGAATGCCTGCGACGCGCGTTCGACCCGCGCGAGGGCCTCCTCGCCGTGAACAAGCGCGGTCAGGTCACGCGCCAGCGCGCGCTGGGCTTCGCGCTTCTCAGGCGAGGCCGCGTGCGCGCGCTCGAGCCCCTCGAGCTCGGCGACCGGGCGAAACGAAAAGCACTTCAGCCAGGGCCCGGCGTCGGCGTCGGCGCTCTGCAGGAAGAACTGGTAGAACTGGTAGGGCGAGGTGCGCCCGGCGTCGAGCCAGACGGTCCCCCTTTCCGTCTTCCCGAACTTCGTGCCGTCGGACTTGGTGATGAGCGGGTGAGTGAGGCCGTAGACGGGCTCCCGCTCCAGGCGGTCCTGCTTTCCGTGCGCGGCGGACATCCGGCGGATCAGCTCGGTGCCCGCCGTGATGTTTCCCCACTGGTCCGAGCCGCCGATCTGCAGGCGGCAGCCGGCGTCCTCGTGCAGGCGATGGAAGTCGTAGGCCTGGAGCAGCATGTAGGAGAACTCCGTGTAGGAGATCCCGTGCTCGCGGTCTTCCAGCCGCGCGCGCACGCTCTCCTTGGCGATCATGTGGTTGACGGTGAAGTGCTTGCCGACGTCCCTCAGGAACTCGATGAACGTCATACCCTTGAAGAAATCCGCGTTGTTCACGATGCGGGCTGGGTTGGCCCCGCCGAGCTCCAGGAACTTCCCGACCACGGCGGTGATGCCTGCGACATTGCGCGCTAGGGTGGGCTCGTCCAGGAGCGAGCGCTCGTCGGCCTTGCCGCTGGGGTCGCCCACCATTCCCGTGGCTCCGCCGACGACGGCGATCACGGCGTGGCCCGCCTGCTGGAAGCGCCTGAGCGTCAGCAGGGGCAGGAGGCTTCCGACGTGGAGGCTGTCGCTCGTCGGGTCGAAGCCTGCGTAGACCGTGAGTCGCTCGCGACGGAGCGCGACGGCCAGGGTGGCGTCCGTCACCTGTTTGACGATTCCCCGTGCCTCGAGATCGGCGTACAGCTCGGGAAATGCTGGGGAAGACATGGGCCTACCCTAGCCTACGGCCTCGGGGCTGGCTAGACTGGGTTGGACGGGACTCGAGGCCAAGTGAACTTGCGATCGAATCAGATATGGGCGGCGCTCGTGATCGCGGGTGGGTTGAGCCTGTCCGGGAGCGCTTGGACCCAAGCGGATGAGGAAGCTGAAGCTCCGCGCCTGAAGCCTCCCGCCTTTCCGCTCGAGCCCGGCAAGGTGAAAGAGGGGCCCATCGCCCCCGATAGCTACGTCGAAGCTCCGGAGTCACCCTTCAACTCCGGCGCTCCGGGGGAGGACGAGGCGGACATCTCCCGGCTCGAGCGGTCGGAAACGCAGTGGGGGCTCGACTGGGATCTGGGCTGGTTCTACGCGAACCAGACGGCGAAGCACGAGTTTCGCGGGGCGCTCGTGGCTCCGATGACCGTCCGCCGAGCGAACGCGAGCCCGCTCAGTATTTCGTCGGTCGCGCACCTGCGCCCGCCGGGCACCCGCGTGTCGGTGCTAGCCTGGGTCGGAGGAAGCACGGGGCGGGCGGATCTCTCCACCAGCGACACGAGCATCGCGCTCACGCGGATCAACGTTCAGGACATCCGCGGAGGGCTGGGCGCCCGCTACCGGATCGGTTCAGGCGCGATTCGCCCGCTCGTGTACCAGCGGCACGAGTGGGCCGTCGGCGCCGACGTCGAGGGGGTCGTCGCGAGCACGACGACGCTCACGGCCGCGCAGACGGATGTCGACGTGGATTCTCGGAGCATCCTCTGGCTGATCGTGCGGGCGGACTACCGCTATTCGCCCCGGGGCAACTGGGGGGTCGAGCTCCGGGCGGGTTACGGCTGGGGGCTTTCGGGCGCCGGCGAGGGTGACACCGCGGGGCGAGTGCTCCGCCGCTGGGACGCGGAGGCGCGCGGCCTGCGCTACCTGTCGCATGGACATGCGATCGGTGTCGGCGCGACCTACTCCTACGAGCGGGCCCAGTGGGACCGGACTCAGCCATCTGTTCTCGTGGATACGGTCGAACTTACGGATCTCAGACTCGCCCTGTTCTGGCGCCAGGAGTTCTGATAGGCCTCGGAGTCATGAAAACACCGGGGCATGGCGGGCTTGGCGCAGCCGCACTCGCGTTGGCGGCCTTCGTCGCCAATTCAGGAACCGGGGCCGAGGCCGCCACCTGTCGCGTCTGGACGGATCCGCAGGGCGTACACCATGTTTGGGCGGGGAGCTCGGGCGCAGGAGTTACCGCCGCCTGTTTCGGTTACGTCCACGGGCGGTACCGGGTGTTTCAGATGGACTGGATGCGCCGGCTCATGCAGGGCAGGAAGGCCGAGCTCGTGGGATGGGAGGCCGCGAGGGCCGACTTCGTGATGCGCCTGATGGGCCTTCCCGAGCGCGCCGCCGCGATCTGGAAGGACATGGACGCGCCCAACCGCGCGGCGTTACGGAGCTATGCGCGAGGCGTGAACGCGGGCTTCGGCGAGGCCAAGCGGGCGGGAGTCTACGAGCTCGACGAGCTCGGTTACGAGCCGGAACCCTGGTGGCCTGAGCATACGATTGGATTGGTCCTGCTGCAGGCCTTTGACCAGACTCGCAAGAGCTTCGAGCACGATCGGGAGGATGAGCGGGCACTGCAGGACCTGGGAGCCGAGGCCGGGCCGCTCCTGAGTGCCGACGGGCTTCCCTGGGACGCCACAGTGCTCAAGCCCGGGGAGTTCCCGGTCGGCAAGCGCGATCTCGGAAACTCGTTCGCGGGCGCCCGGCCGGAGGCGGCGCGGGCACGCCTTGAGCTCGCGGGCCTCTTCGACGCGGCTCTTGGGTCACCGGGCGGAGGCGGGAGCAACAACTGGGTTCTCGCTCCTGCTCGAAGCGCCTCGGGGCGCGCGTGGCTCGCGAATGATCCGCACCTGACGCTCCGGCATCCGCCGTTCTGGCACTGGGTGCACGTGAAGGGTGATTCCGTCGACGTCATCGGGGCCTCGCTGCCGGGAATCCCCACGGTGGCGAGCGGCTCGAACCGAAGGGTCGCCTGGGGCGTGACGAACTCGTACCTCGACGTGGGCGATCTCTTCTACGTGCCCGAGTCAGATTTGCTGGATGCCGTGAAGACCCGGCCTTGGATCTGGATCCGTGTAGCCGGACTCAAGCTTCCCGCTTTCTTCAAGACGTTTCGTCGAACGCGTGAGGGTTGGCCAGTCCTGCCGATTGAAGCGCCTCCGGGCCGCGCGGCCGTCCTTCGGTGGACCGGATTTGACGTCCGGCCGTCGGATTTTTCCGCGCTGGCAAACGTCGTCGAGGCGAAGTCGGCTGGCGAAATGGACCGAATACTGAGCGCGGTAGGAATACCGTCGTGGAACTTCGTATTTGCGGATGTCGCGGGCGGGATTGGCTACCGCGCCGTGGGCCGGGTCCCCAAGCGCACGTCCGCCGGGGAGGTGGGAATCCCAGACGCGACATTGGATGAGATCCGGGGTGTCGAGTACCTCGACCCAAGCGAGATGCCAGCGGCGATGCAGCCCGCGCGCGGTTGGGTCGCGACGGCGAACAACCGGCACTGGCCCGTCGGATCGAAGTTCAACGGCGGACGCGCCTACGCGGACGGATTCCGGGCCTATCGCATCGAGGAGGGACTGATCGCCCGGTCTCGCCACGACCTCGAGAGCCAGCGAAAGATCCAGTGCGACGTTCAGGCGGTCGACGCGCGCTTTCTCCTGCCGCTCATGTTGGAGGCGCTCGGCGATCGAAAATCCGAGAGCGCTCTGGGCTCGGGCTCCGAGGAGTCCTTGGGGTGGATCGAGGACTGGGGGCGTGCCGGGGCGGCCGATGGGTACCTAGCTGCCCGCGAGTGCCGGGCCTGCCCGATTTACCTACGATGGGCCGACCGGCTGAAGGAAGCGACCGGGCTCGGCGAGGGGCCGCTTTATCGGCTTCTCAGGGCTCAGCCCAAGCAGGAGATCGTATCGAAGGCAGTCGCGACGTCCTGGCGAGACGCGCTCCTGGATTGGCGGCGGGCGTTCGGCGGAAGGTTCCCCTCCTGGGGCGACGTTCACCGTAATTTCTTCGGCCATCTGCTGGGGGATGCGTATTTTCTAGCCGAAGGTATCGCGACGCCCGGCGATGATCACTCGGTCAACCCCGGGAGCTTGCAGTGGCGGGAGTCTTTCTACGAGCACCAGAAGGGGGCTTCGCACCGTCTTCTAGTGGAGCTGACGAATCCGCCCACGGTCCACGCGCGCCTCTCGGGCCCGAATGAGGATGTGGCCGATCGGCACCTCGAGGCGTCTGGAAGCCCCTGGCGGCGCTGGGCTGACTGCGAGTACGACCGGCGGATGTTTCCGCTCGACGACCCTCCGGCGGGCGCACGGACGATCGAAATTTAGCGCGTGGGCCGCCAGTGAAAGGCGCATCATGCCGGCGCGCTCTCGAGAAATGCACGTCTCCAGGCCGCGGAGCCTAGGGCGATCATCGCGAGTGCCGGGATGGAGGCCTTCTGTAGGCCGAAGAAGACGGTCTCTCCGACGATATCCAGGCCCGCAAGGGAAAGCGTCAGCGCGCCAAAGACAAGGGCCGCACGCTCGAGCCACCCGGTCGGACCCGCGAGCAGGAACGCCACGGGGATCGCAAGCATGGGGAGTGAGTACTTGAAGGTTTCCGGAAGGAACCAGAGGGTCGCGAAGACGCCGAGGCTGAAGAACAGGCCCTGGCTTCGCGGCGTCACCGGTCGTCTCAGCCACCAGAAAGAGGCAATGGCCGCGCAGGTGGCCGTGAGAAGGAGGAGGTGAAGGGCTTCGGCTGCGTCGCGCGAGAGCCAGCCCGCCGCCGCCGCTCGCAGCAGCATGCTCTTCACGGACTGGCTTCCGTAGTGGGAAGAGTCGAAGTAGCTCGAATCGGCGGCGATGACGCGGGCCCAATCGAGCCAGAGCGGCAGGCCGAGCCCTGGCGCCGGGCGGACCCAGGCCCAGAGGGCGATCCCGAGAGCTCCGGTCGCGGCGAGGCCGGCGGCGCCGAGCAGGACTTTCGGGCCGAGCCTGCGAACGAGCAGGAGAAGGCCCAGTCCGGGCGCGATCTTGAAGAAGGCCGGAACCGCGAGCCAGGCGCCGGCGGCGAAGCCGCGGCCTCGCTGCCAGGCCACGAGCGAGGCCGCGAGGCCGAGCAGCATCACGCTCGTGACCTGCGCGATCGTGAGGCAGTCCAGCATGAATCGGAGCACGGAGAGGAACGTCGCGGCCGAGATCCAGGTCGCGTCGCTCCCGGTGGGGCGCAGGGCGCGGCGAAGGAGCACGGTACCGCGCCTCAGCCAGGGAATCGCTCTTCGCATCGCGCAGCAGTCCTAACGAGAGGACTTGCCGAGAGTGGCGATCGCGACCGCGCGCAGCTCCCGGAGCTCTCCCAGAATGTCCTCCGCTTCGGAGGGCGAGTGCATCGCCAGGCCGCAGGCCGGGGTCAGGATGGCGCCCTCGAGCATCTCGCGCGCGTGCCGGGTGTCGCCTTTCCAATGAGTCTCGAAGGCACCCACCAGCTCCACGAGCCGTTCGCGGGCCCCGAGGGGCGCTCCGGCGCCCGGTCTGGACTCCGGATGGCGATCGGTGGGAATCGCGCCGAGCGAAAGCCGGCCGCCGCGGCCGTGAAAACGGGTGAGGGCCTCGGTCCGGTCGAGCAGGGCGCGGAGCGACTGGCCGCAGTCGATGGAAAGCACGTCGATGCCCGTGCCGAGCACGGCATCCCAGTCCGTGTCGCTGCAGCAGTGGAGGCCGGTGACGACGCCCTCCTTGCTGAGCGCCCCCACGAGGATCGTGAGCTCGCGAAGGGCGACCGCGTGGTTGGGGTTGGCCCGGACGAACGCGAAGAACGCGGGCTCGTCCAGGTAGAAGAGCACCTTCGTGCCGCCCGAGAGCAGCCGTCGAGCCATCCCGAGGGCGCGGGCGAGCACGAGGCGGAAGATCTGCGTCGCGAGATCGGAGTTGCGGTGCGCCGGCGTTCCGTCGTTCACGCGCAGGGTCCACTGCGAGGTCAGAGGCCCCGCGAGCTGAAGCTTGGCCCAGGGCGTGCCGCGCTCCTCGAGCTCCCAGAGGAAGGGCTGCCAGCAGCTCGACGAGGCAGGCGAGGGCTCGAACGCGGCGAAGGCCTCAGGTCCGGCGCCAGACGAGAAGGCGGCGAGCAGGCGCTCGTTGAACGCCTTGGATCGCCCCGACCAGACGTCGAGATCGAGCAGGGTCGCGCCGTCCTTCTCGACGAGAAGGCCTGGAAGGCCCTCGAGCGACTGGGCGATCATGAACTCCCAGGGATTGCGGATCGGGATCTGCGGGAGGAACGGAACATCGACCCGGAAGCTGTAGTCGAGCGCGGCGTCGACGTTGTGGTGAGGCAGGCTTCCGATGGCTGTCGAATGCAGGGCGAGCTCAGCGCTGGTCATCATCGGCGGCGCCTCCCGGGCCGGCACTGTGGCCGACGGAGAAATAGGTGGCCTGGGGGTGGTGGAAGACGAGCGCCGATACGGAGGCTTCGGGGTCCATCATGAACCCTTCCGTGAGCTCCACGCCGATCTCTTCGGGCCGAAGCAGCGTGAAGAGCGGTCGCTGGTCGTCCAGGCGCGGGCAGGCTGGATAGCCGAAGGAGTAGCGCTTGCCGCGGTACTTGGCCTGGAAGCGGTCCATCATCTTGAGATCGGGCGAATCCGGAAAGCCCCAGAGCTTGCGAAGCTGCGCGTGCAGCCACTCGGCGTAGGATTCGGCGGTTTCGATCGCCAGGGCCTGAAGGATGTGGCTCTTGAGGTAGTCGCCCCGGTCCTTGAGTTGGTCGGCGAGCGCGCGCACACCGCGGCCCGCGGAGGTGACGAAGAGGGCGACCGTGTCGCGCGCCGGGCCGCCCGGCGAAAGCGGTTGGACGTAATCCGCCAGACAGAGGCCCTCGGTCCGGCGCTGGCGCGGGAAATCGAAGGTGACGGGGGTACCGGAGACGGGCGCGAGACTGAGGCGGTTGCCGTCGGAGTGTGCCCTGTAGAACTGGTACAGCGCCACGGGGCGCATGACGTCCGTGTTCCGAAACTCCTCCTTGACCGCCTGGACCGCCTCCCAGATCGCGACGGCTTTGGCCTCCGTACTCTCCAGCTCCCTGCGAAGCGCGACGTCGCCGCCGGCCGCCTTCTCGAGTTGGCGCACGGTGCCGCCGCGGATACCCAGGTGCCGGCCGTAGAGCATGAGGGGATTGATGAACTTCCAGATCTGCTCGACCGGCGTGTTGCGCAGCACGTGGCGGTCAAGATCCGGGGCCGCGGGAAGGTCGGAAAGGAGCGGCACCTCCGCGGATCGGCGCGTGGCCTCCGGCACAGGCGCGGTCGCGGGCTTCGCGGCCTGCGCGGCCGCCTTGGCCGCGCGGCGGGCGGCGAGGTCGTCCTTCAGCTTGCGGAATCGCTCGGTGTCCACGATCGTCTTGGCGAGGTCCAGGCCCGCCATCGCGTCGCGCGCGTAGGCGACCGTGCCGGAGGCGTACGAGGGCGCGATCTGTCGGTCGACGAAGTTCTCGGTGAGCGCGGCGCCGCCGACGAGCACCGGCACCCGCACGTCGGCGCGGGCGAAGTCCTCGACCGTCGAAACCATCTGCTGGGCTGATTTCACAAGCAGGCCCGAGAGCCCGATGATGTCGGGCTTGTGCTCGCGCGCGGCCTGGATGAGCTTCTCGGGCGGCACCTTGATGCCCAGGTTCACGACCTTGAAGCCGTTGTTCGCCAGGATGATCTCGACGAGGTTCTTGCCGATGTCGTGGACGTCGCCTTTCACGGTCGCGAGCACGATCTTGCCCCGAAGCGAGCTCTCGGATTTCTCCATGTACGGCTCGAGGTGGGCGACCGCTGCCTTCATAGCCTCGGCGCTCTGGAGCACCTCGGCGACGATGAGCTCGTTGGCGTTGAAGAGGCGGCCGACCTCGTCCATGCCCTTCATCAGCGGCCCGTTGATGATGTCGAGGGGCTTGAACGCCTTGAGCGCCTCGTCGAGGTCGGGAGTGAGGCCGTCCTTCGAGCCCTCGACGATGTAGCGGGGAAGGCGCTCGAGCAGCGGCAGCCGCTCCTTGGGGGCACCGCGGGGCTGGTCGCTCTTCTGGCGAAAGTGGGCGGCGAAGGCGGCGACCGGATCGGCGGCCCCGCCCGGGCGCCCGCCAGGAACGCCCGGGGCTGTCATGTAGAGGAGGTCGAGCGAGAGCTTGCGCTCCTCCTCCGGGATCGCCGCGTAGCGAACGAGCTTTTCTGAGTTCACGATCGCCAGATCCAGGCCCGACTGGACGCACTCATAGAGGAAGACCGAGTTGAGCACCTCGCGCCCGGCGGGCGGGAGCCCGAAGCTCACATTCGAGATACCGAGCACGGTGCGGGTGCCTGGAAACTGCTTTCGCAGGGCCCCGACCGCCTGGATCGTCGCGGGCGCCGAGCCCAAGTACTGCGCGTCGCCGGTGGCGCAGGGGAAGACGAGCGGGTCCCAGTAGATATCTTCGGGCGGAAGTCCCCACTTGCGGGTGAGGA
>CAYJTX010000021.1:0-876 GCA_964372615.1 uncultured Bacteriovoracaceae bacterium
GCGCGAAAGGCGCTGTCTCGCTAGGAGACCTGTGCACGGGGCCGTCGCCTCTTCTGGGATCCGCGACCCTCTCCGAGGTGAGCCTTCTCGTCGGGCCGGAGGGGGGTTGGGCCCGAAGCGAAAGGGAGCTACTGGCGGCAAGCCCGGGAATCACCCGGATCACACTGGGGCCGAATGTGTTGCGGGCCGAGACCGCCGCGCTGTACGCGGCGAGCTGGGTCACTGGAACCCTTCGCCACTCCTTGACACTCGCGGGCGCTAGTGGAGACAAGGTGTCCTGGGGGACTCCTATTTGACCCAGCCTGAAAGCCCTAAGCCACTTCATTTCAAGCCCCTGAGCCCGGGGCTCGGATTTCATCCATTCTCGGATGGGCTCCCCTACGCAAGTCCTGTCGGGAAAAAAACCAGTTCTTCCTCTCCGCTGAACAGGCGCCAGCCCCCGTCACCTTCGAGCCCCCCTGCTGGACCATCGTTTTCTGCGACAGTCACTCACGAGACCACGTCCCTGCCAACTGTTGCGGAACCCGTGTCGACGTTCCTGAAACCGAGCTCGCCTCCGAGCTCGCGCGCTCTGGACCCAGGCCCGCTTGATCGACAGATATTGTCCGAGGACCCTGGACGGTTTTACCTCATTCGGAGAGTCATCGCCTTCTCGATCGACCTCATGCTCAATGCCGCGCTCTGCGCCGCTGTTTTCACCTGGATACTCGCGAACCAGGAAACCTCGCCCGAGACAAGCTCCGAGCCTGAGGCGTTTTTCATCGCGGTCGCGATCTTCGCGTTCGTGCACTGGACGTTGGTAACCGCGCAGGAGCTCGCCTTCGGGACGAGCGCGGGCAAGCGGATCGCGGGCCTTTCTCTCCACGGGTCGATTCC
>CAYJTX010000021.1:886-17517 GCA_964372615.1 uncultured Bacteriovoracaceae bacterium
TTTCTTCGTCCCTAGTGTCGCCTTCGGCGGCATCGGGCTGGTCTGGGCGCTCTTTGACTCTCGAAGCCGCTGCTGGCACGACGCCGTCGTCGATCTCCAACCCATCGAGTCCCCGCACGCTTGAAAACCGCTCTTACCAAGGTCAAATCGCCTGCCGCGCTGAAGGGGCTCCTCGGGCGCAGGAGCGCGAGCCGTCCGATGGTCTTCACGAACGGGTGTTTCGACATTCTCCACAGGGGACATGTGACCTACCTCGAGCGGGCACGGCGACTGGGGACGTGTCTCGTCGTCGCACTCAACAGCGACAATTCAGTGAGAGGCCTGAAGGGGGACGGACGGCCTGTCAATCCGCTGGCGGACCGGCTCCTTCTCGTCGGCGCGCTCGAGTCGGTCGACTATGTCACCTGGTTTGACGACGCGACGCCCCTGAAGCTCATCCTCAAGCTCCGGCCGGACGTCCTCGTCAAAGGCGGCGACTGGAGGGCAACCAAGATCGTAGGCGGTCCGGAAGTTCTCTCCTGGGGAGGAACCGTCAGGTCGCTGCCCTTCGTCCGTGGCAGGAGCACGACGGGCCTGTTTGCCAAAATCCGCGGCCTTTAACGCGGAAAATCCTGCCCATTTCCCGGGCTCCCCGCTTCTCCTAAGATAAAAGTGGATGTCATCGTCCTCTAAAATCGACCAGAGACAGGCCGGGCAGGAAGAGGAGCGCTTCAGCGCTTACGTGACCGAGCGAAAAAACTATCAGACGCGCCAGCTGGAAGAGATCGAGGAGGAACACGCCAAGTCGCTCGAGACCCAGGCCAATCGGCACCAGAAGACGGTACAGGAGACCGAGCAAGCCTACCGGGTCGAAATCTCCAAACAGGCGGAGATCCACGAGAAACGCCTCACTGAGCAGCGCAAGCAGCAGGAAGGCGAGATCCAGGCCGAGCGTTCGACCGCCGAAAAGGAGTTCGAAAAAGTGCGCGAGCGGGAGATCGCCCGCGTCGAAGCCTACAAGAAGAACCAGGACGTCGTCCTCGAGAAGATGCACCAGCGCTATCAGCAAACTCAGGAAGAGATGGAGAAGCACACCAAGGTATGACCTTGCCGCGGCGTCGCGCCCCGCAGTAGCCTCCGTCACTTCCTCCAGATCGCCTCTTTCCTGGGCAGCACCTCGCCTGCGCTGGAAGGTCAGCTCCCTACGTTTCGGGCCCGAGGCGACAGTCGATCAGGAGTGAGCCGGCTCATGCTGATGGGGCAGTACAGCGACCACGTGCTGGCTTTTTTCCGAATCAACTCCCTCCACCTCCTGCTGTCCGGCCTCTTTACCGCGTGGCTCCTGGGAAGGAGCAGGGTGGAGGCTTTGCGCCGGGGCGCCGCGATCGCCGGATCCGCGCGAAGCTAGAATAGCTTTTCAGGCGGAGCAGCGGACCTCTTCGAGCATGCGATCTCGACCTTCCAGGGCTGATAGAACCCCAGGGTCGCCACCCGCAGCAGCGCCTGCCCCAGGGTGACTTCGCTCGATAGCGTGGCCCAACCCTCCGGGCAGCGCTCGCTGAGAACGATCGGCCCGGCAAGCGCCTTTCCACCGAAAAGGATGAACTTTCGCGACTCTTCCTGGGTGATCGGCACCGGAGGCACCAGGGACGACCGGTGAATCCGAATGGGTGCGCAGGACGTCAGGCCGATCGCGACGAAGGCCATCAGCATCCTCATAACTGGCACCAGACCTTCACGGTCCGCGGGGCAAAGATGCCCACGGTCAGAATCGTGGTCAGTACGTCTGTCGTCGTGTGCTCGACGACGACCTGGTCCACGTCCTTACCGAGGCAGACGCGATCGATGAAAAGCTCGTGCTCACCTCCCACTGATCCGAAGAAGAAGTTCGTTTCGCGGGACTCGTAAAGCGCCTCCGTGTAAGTTCGACGGTCGGGCGTCCTGACAAAGATGAGAGACGAACAGCCGGCCAGGAGAAAGGCCGAACCGAGCC
Organism: uncultured Bacteriovoracaceae bacterium; assembly: GCA_964372615.1. Lineage (GTDB taxonomy): Bacteria > Bdellovibrionota > UBA1018 > UBA1018 > UBA1018 > CAYJTX01. The sequence continues at coordinate 2,859 of CAYJTX010000021.1, forward strand.
CGACGAGAGCCCGCCCGAACATGGGGCGGCCTTAGGCGCGCCCGCCGCGCAGCGCCCGATCGAAGAACGCGACGGAGGCCAGGGCGAGACCGAACGCCAGGTTGAGCGGAAGCATCACGCCGGAGGGAATCTGCACCGCGTTCATGCTCCGAAAGGACTGAAGGAAAAGGTTCGAGATGAAGACCCAGCTGAACGTGCCCCAGACGAAACCGGCGCCCAGGAGGGCGACGAGCGAGTTCGTACCCGTGAAATGGGCATAGGCGACTCCCAGCACGAGGCAGAGGGCTTCGTGCACGAAGACGCCAGTCAGGATCGGGCGGAGCTCGAAGCCGAGGCGAGTCGCTTCCGAGCCGAGAACGGGGAGCGCCGCGTACTTCGCGGGAAACCAGAGCTCCTCACCGACCATGACGGCCACGAGCATCGCGAAACCGAGCATGACCAGGCCCGCAAACAACCCTGCGATCCCTCCGGCCACCCAGCGAATCGGATCCTTGCGAAGCCAGATCGCCACCAGATCCAAGTCCTTTTCTTCTTTGCCGATTGTCACGAGGGAAAATCTAACATGCCGCCCGATGGCCCGAAAGCTCGATCAATGGGCACGGGATCGCCGCTGAATTCTGGCCACGATCCTGTCCTGAACCGGTCCGAAGGCCATAATGAGAAACCCGGTACTGCAGATGGCAGGAAAGATGAGGAAGCTGAAGCCTCTGACCTCGCGCATCGCGGGGGCGCCTACCACAAGTCCGAGGAGGAAAAGGCTGACGAACACGATCCAAGTTTTCAACGATCGATTGAGTATCCTGCGCCGAATCCAGGGGGTCCGTTCGGCCTTCAGGATGAGGATGAGAGACAGAAAGCCGGAGCAGTTCGAGGCGATCAGGACGCGCAGGACGTCCCAGTTTTCGAGATTCAGAATCCCCCTGCCAACTCCGAAGGAACTTCCGATGCCGAACAGTCCGACGAGCAAAGCGGCCTTCATGATCCCGCCCGTTTTCTCACGAATTGACAAGATCCGGAAGCTGCGGTCAGGATAACCGCGTGCGGATCAGGCCTTTGATCGCTTTGGCTCTAGGAATTCAGGCCTGCAGCTTCGAGGAGGTCAAGGACGAGTCTATTGTCGTCGCCGCGACTTTTTCGTCGATCAGCACGAATGTCATCCAGAACAAGTGCATCTCCTGCCATAGCTCCTCCAATCCGAAGGGGGGAGTCGACCTTTCCAGCCATGCCCGGACCGTTGCCACAGCCGGGGTCGTGTCTGGGTCTCCCTCGACAAGCGCGCTTTACACGCAGGTTCAGTCCGGCGTGATGCCGCAGGGTGCCTCGAAGCTTCCGGATCAACACATTCAGGCCATCAACGATTGGATCACCAATGGCGCACTGGACAATTAGCGGAATCACACGAGTCACCGCGATCTTGATGGCGGCTGCCTGGGCCTGGGGTGGCCAAACGGACGACACGCCGGCGGCGAAGTGGAAGTTCCATGTGAGCAGCGGAAGCGGGCAGGTGACTTTCACGGCGATCGGCAAGCCGAGCATGCTGAAGATCCGGGGCAAGGGCCCCTTGCCCACCGGCGAGCTGAGCGTCGAGGGCGGCCAGGTCTCGGGAGCACTCAGCTTTGAACTGAGTGCCCTCGATACGGGAATCGCCACCCGCGACCGGCATCTGAAAGAGAATTATCTCGAGGTCGAGAAATTTCCCAAGGCCCGTTTCCTCTTCACAGAAATGAAGGCCCCGGACGGCCTAGGATCAGAGGGACTTTCGGTCGAAGACGTCGCATTCAAGGGAAAGCTCGCGCTGCACGGGCTGGAGCGCGAGGTCGAGGGAAAAGCACGACTCGCCGGAAAGCCGGACGGCAAGCTCGAGATAGAAGCCGGTTTTCAGGCCAAGACGGGTGACTTCGGCATTGCGACGCCAAAGTTCATGAACATCGTGGTGGCCGAGACGATCGACGTCAAGATCGAGATCACCGCGCCCCTCACGAAGGAATGACGAGCGTCAGCAGGCTTCGCCTGCGGGCACCTCAAGGAGTGGATGTGAGAACGCCCACGGGAGTGTCAGTCGCGCTGGCTGCTGCTCTCGCAGCGGGATTGGTTCTACCCACTCAGGCGCTCGGATACGCCGAGCTCGTGCGAAAGGGCTACGTCAACTGCACCAGCTGCCACCACAGCCCGACGGGAGGGGGCGTGCTCACGAGCTACGGACGAGCGCTTTCGGCCGACGAAATCTCTGCCTGGGCCTCCGAAGGGGAGTCGGACTTCGCCTACGGCGCCTTCGCCGTCCCGGAGGGCGTCGACCTCGGTGGAGACCTCCGCGTCGTGCAGACCTACCGAGATACGCCACGGGCTCGCGAAGGTCGCTTCATTCTCATGCAGGCGGATCTCGAGGCGGCCCTCACGAAAGGTCCCCTCAAGGGTGTGGGTACGGTAGGAGTCGACTTCGACGGCCAGCCCATCAGCCGGCGGCACTACTTCCTGGCCTCTCTCAGTGACGAGGCCGCGGTCCGGGTCGGCAGGTTCAGTCCCGCCTTCGGGGTCAATGTTCCCGACCACGTCATCGTCACGCGCCGGGGGCTGGGCTGGGATCAGAACAGCGAGACCTACAACGTCGAAGGTTCCTGGATCGGCGAGGGCCTCAATCTCTACGCGACGGGGGTATTCGGCCGGCCGGGCCTGGAAAAGGGCGCAGCCGCGAGCATGGCGGTCCCCCTGGCGGAAGGGCGATTCAAGGTCGGCTCGAGCTATTTCTACGGCACGCTCTCGGGATCGACCCGGCACGTATTCGGTCCGCACGCGGTCCTCGCCTTTTCTCCGGAGTGGGTCCTCCTCTCCGAGCTCGACGCACAGCTGGAGCAGTCCGGAGGGAGTACCACCCGCGGCCTGGCGGCCTACCACCGCCTTTCGTACGAGTTTTCGAAGGGCTGGCATGCCGTCGCCACCCAGGAATTTTCGAAGCTCGACTTTACTCGCAACTCGTCGCTCGTCGAGGTCTACGGGCTCGGGCTGAACGCCTACCCCCGCCCTCATCTTGAAGTTCAGCTCCTCTGGTCTCTTCAGAAGGTCGCGGCCTTGGGCGGTCATTTCTCAGACTTCGCCTGGCTCGTGGCGCATTTTTACCTCTGAGGAACCCATCTAAAACAGCCTGGGTAAACTGACCCTGGGTCAGTTGAGGTGCGGCTAACCCCCACCTCGGAACGGGTAAACTGACCCGAGGTCAGTTTAGAAACCTAGGCTGACTTTCCACCTTGGATATTCGAGCGCAACGCTGTATTGACGCGATGCAAGGTATTTCCCGCTGTTCCCAAGGAGCCCGCTATGAGACTCGCGTTACTCGCCTGCCTGACGATCGCCTCCGCCTCGCCCGCGGCACGCGCCGCAGACCCGACCGCCGTGCACGGAATGCTCGTCTTCGGAACGAACGCCGTTTTCCTTTCTCATCTACCGATGTTCCACTCGCCTCACGACTATCAGGTCCTTCTCGAGGCCGGCCTGCCGGAAGCCGCGCGCGCGACGCTCGCGGCGGATCGCGCAGCGAGCGGGGAGCCCGTCTACTCGCTGGTGCCGAGGCCATTTTCGCTCCCGCTCCTCTCCACGGGCGCCCTGAGAGCGTTTACGGCGGATATCTACCGTGGCCACTTCGAGCGAGGGGGAACGCGGATTCTTCGCGGTGTCGCCGTTCGGGTCGAGTCCGTCCTCCTCTTCGAGAAGCTTGATCCCTCCACGCCCATCACGAAGAACTACTTCGGCTGGCTCGTGCGCGATCCTCATCCCGTCACGTCCGCGCACTTCGTTCTCCACAAGGTGGATCACCGAGGTACCTTCGACCAGGTCGTGGAATTGGCGGGAGCGGCTCCCGGCGAACCGGGCGAACGCCCTTCTGTGCAGTTCCAGCTGATCCACGTTTCCCTGGACGCGCCGATCCGCGACGGGCAGCTCGTCGGAACCCTTTCGGGGCGCTTCGAAGCCGTTCGGGAGATCTATCTGGAACACGGGGACCTGCAATGACGCGAACCGTGTCCGCGACCCTGGTTGCACTCGTCGCATCCGCGGCATTCGCCGCGGATACAGGGGTCGCCCACCATCCGGCACCCAAGGATCCCATCTATGTCGACAAGGGCTGGTACGAGACTCTCAAAGGCGCCCTATCACCTCCCCCCGCGGCCGGAAGCGAACTCCAAAGTTCCGACGAGCGAACGCTTCTCGAGCTCCAGACCTCGAGAAGCGAGAAGGACTGCGAAAAGGCGAGGGCGGAAGTTCAGGTCAGCTTGAAGAGTTTTTTCGGCGCGCCCCAGGGCCCGCTCGACAACGCTCGAGTCGAGAAGCTCGCGCCGTTTATCGAGCAGGCGCGCAACGACGCGGACTACTTCATCCAGAGGCTGAAAAGGGACTTTCCCCGAAAGCGGCCCTTCCTCTACGTGCAGGGCATCGCACCCTGCGTACCCAAGGAAGTGACCGGCGCCTATCCCAGCGGACACGCCGTTCTGTCCAAGCTCTTCGCGCTCATTCTGGCTGACCTCGAGCCCACCCTGCGCGGAGAACTCGAATCGCGCGCGCTCGAGATCGCGAACCGCCGAGTTACCGCGGGAGTTCACCATCCCACCGACATTGAAGCCGGGAGGGAGCTGGCGCGCCTGATCCATCGCCAGCTCTTGAAGTCGCCTCAGTACCGGGCTGACTTCGCTCGAGCGGCAAAGAGTGGATCGCAGACCCAAAGCCTCCCCCGGTAGGAAAGCCCCGTCTCTTTAATTAACTACTAATATTCATAGGCTTACACCTGAAATCCTCGAATTGACACTTAGCATCATATTAGCGTAAACGAAATTAGCTGAAATCTGGGAGGATGCGCGAGTGCAGGCCCCAAGTGACCAGGCGAGGCGGAGCCGCGCCGAGAAATACACCGAGTGGTTCGAGGACCTCCTGCTCTCGGGCCTCTCCGCGAAGGACGTGAGGTCAAGACTTCTATGAACCCCGCGTCCGAGCTTCTCTGCCTGCTGAACATCGCCGCGCCGACGCCGGCGGAGTCGGCGCGCATCGCGAACCTGGCACAGGGCCAGCCGGACTGGAGCGAGCTCGTACGACTGGCCGAGCTGAACGCCGTGCAGCCGCTCGTGTTCCACCGGCTGAGGCAGACGGGTCTTCTCGGCCTCCTCCCGAAGGAGCCCGGAGAAGCGCTTGAAGCGGCCTATGAGAAAGTTCGGGAGCGAAACCTGCGACGGGTCGCCTGGACATCGAAGTTCCTCGAGGCGGCTTCCCAGAGGAACCTCGAGGTGATCGTCCTGAAGGGCTCGCTCTTCGCGGACACGATCTACCGCAATCGTGCCTATAAGAAGATGAACGACCTCGACGTGCTCGTCCGCCGGAAGGACGCGCCGACGACCGTCGAGCTGCTCCAGGAGATCGGATTCGCCGGCGTGGGCCGGCTCTTCGGCAAGTCCGAGATCGACGAGGACAGCCACCACACGCCGCCGTTCGTGAGCGACGACCTGGCCTGCGTCGTCGGTCTGCACTGGGGCCTCACGTCGCCTCTGGCGCCCTGGAAAGCCGACATCGAAGAGATCTGGAGGGAGCGAGTGCCCGTCCAGGTCGCCGGCGCCCAGGCGTTCCAGATGGCCTGGGAGCACGCGCTCCTCCACCTATGCATTCACCTGCCCTTCTTCAAAACAGGTCTGCGGGAGCTGGCAGACGTGATCAACGTCGCGCGGCTCGAGATCTCGTGGGAGGAGTTCGATTCGCTCGTCTCCGCGTGGAGAGCAGGCGACGCGGCCTATCGGGTGATCGCCCTGGCCGACGCGCTCGTCCCGACGGGTGCACCGCCAGAGATGATTGAGCGATGGAAGGGCCTGAGCGGGTCGCTTTGCCGCACTGACACGGAAGAGCGCCTCCGCGATCCGGAGCGGATCCTCGAGTCACGCTGCACTCAGGTCGCGAAGATCGAGAAGGCTTACGCGATTTTCCGGCTCACCGAAAATTACACGGAAAGGGCGATGGCCTACGCCGGAATGTGGAAGTTCCTGCTCTGGCCCAAGGCGGGCGATCTCAGAAAGATGTTGCCCGGAGCAGTGACCCATGGATTTGCGGGGACCGCGTTTGCGCGCGCGTCCGCCCCCGTCAGGATCTGGCGCGCGATGGCCCGCGAGCACGGCCATGCCGCGCTCGTCGCGATGACCGTACTCAACGCCTGGGCGATGGCGAAGAGCACGCTGCTGCTGCCCCTGCGGCTGGCGACAAAGGGATCGGGCAAGTCGCTGCGAGAGCACCCGGCTGCCAAGCTCCTGGAGGTGCTCGAATGACCGGCACCGAGCTCGTGCGCCCCCGTCTCCTTCCGGACCGCGATGCGGCCCTGGAGTGGGGAGGCAAGGGCGCCACGCTGGCGCGCTTGATCCGCTCCGGGTTCCGAGTTCCCCCGACCGCGGCCTTTGGTCTGAGCGAGGTTCATCAGTGGGTGTCCTCGCTTCCCTCGCACGCCCAGGCTCTTTCCGCCTGGCGCCGCTGGACGCCCGAAGCTCCCGCGGCGCTCGCCCGTGTCAGGGAGGAGATCGCTGCGACACCCGTCCCCGCCCACTTCGTGGACTCCGTCGAAACCCTGAAGCGGCTCCTCTGCGGAGGCGAGAGCTGGCCATGGTTCGTCCGCTCGAGCATGAGCGGAGAAGACGCGGCGACCGCTTCGTTCGCCGGCGCATACGAGACCGTTCGAGTGGAATCGCCCGACGCCGCGAGCGTCTGGGCGGCGCTCGCGCGAGTCATCGCCTCGGCGTACATCGAAGCCGCCGCTCTGCGACTCCTCGAGGAGGGCCTCGAGCCACTCAAGTTCCGCGCAGGCGCGATCGTGCAGCCGTGCCTGGAGGCGCGTGCCTCCGGCGTCTGCTTCAGCCGCGACCCTACGAACCCCTGGTCGCGAAACGGGCTCGTGGAATGGGCGGCGGGCTCTGGCGAGGGCGTCGTGCAGGGAACCGTCCCCACGCGGACCGCGAGGCGAGATAGCCCGGGTTTCGGCGCGGACGGCCTTCCCCTTGCCGCCTGGAAAGATCTTTGGAGCTGGGTCGACACCGCCGAACGCCTCATCGGCGGGCCGGCCGACGTCGAGTGGGTCTGGGACGGGGATCAGCTCTGGTTCGTTCAGTGCCGCCCGATCTCGACGGAAGAGGCGCGCCTCGCCGCACGAGCGCCCAACCGGCGCTGGTCGCGCGAGCTGACGCTCGAGCGCTTTCCGGAGCCGCTTTCGCCGATGGGCTGGTCCACCCTTCAGGATGCGTTCGCGGAAAATCTCAGGACTCTTGATCGCCGCTTCGGCATCGTCGCCCGGCGCCCTGACGAGATGGCGGTCTCCGTGCGTGGCGTCGTTTACTCGGATCCAGATTTCTTCAAATACCCCGGCGGCGTCCGCGTCCGCTGGCTGTCGCTTCTAGCCCCCTGGCGTGCGGCCCCGTGGCGTGCGGCAGGAGCGCTCCTTTCACATCTCATCCGGCGAATCCGGGGCACGGCTCAGGCAGTTTCGCGCGCGATGCTGGGAGTCGACCTGGCCGATGCGTTCCTCCGCCGGGAGGCCCGTCAGCTCGAGGCCGGATGGCCTGACCACGTCGAGCGAAACGTGGGGCGCATCCGGGCGTTCACCCGAGACCTGCCGGTTTCGCCCGATGGCGCGGAGACGCTCCGTCTGATGGATGAGCTGGCTGGCCTCGGCCGTGAGTTCATGGAGCCCGATCTCGCGGTCTATCTGATCAAGGACACGACGGCGAAAGCGCTTGCGGGCCTCTGGAAGAGTCTCGGCTTCGAACTGACCCGCTTTACCGACCTCGTTCGCGGGTTGGAAGGCAACCGAACGCTGGAGATGAATCGCGACTGGGACGAGCTCGTGTGCGAGCTGCGTAGTGACCCAGCGAGCGGGGAATTCCTCCGGGCCCTGGGCGATGCGGCCGATTCCAAGTCCGCCGACGAGGCTTCAAGGAAGCTCGGAGAGCGAGCACGGAAGTCCTGGCTGGCATTCCTTGACCGCAATGGCCAGGCCACCACGACCTGGGACGTCTCGGTCCCCGTCTGGTCGGACGCGCCCGGTCGGCTGGCTTCGCTCCTCGGGGCCTCTCTCCGGCAACCCTCGGCTCTCAGGAAGGCCGTGGTCGCATCGCCCTCACGCGAGAACTCGCGATCCGAGTTCACCGCGGCTCTCAAGCGAGCGGGGCTCGCGGCTGCCAGCTCGCGCGTCGACGCCGCGCTCAGGCGCCTGGAAACGTTCATGCGAATCGACGAGGAGCACCACTTTCACTCGGGCCTCCTTCTCCCGCCTTCGCGGCGACTGATTCTCGACGGTGCCGAAGTACTCCGCCGGGCAGGGGTTCTGAAGGCCGCGGAAGAGGCTTTCCAGCTTCGGATCGACGAGCTCAAGGCAGCCCTGACCACGCCGGCAGGTACCGCGACTCTGGCTCCCCTCGCCGCCCGCCGGGCTTCCGAGACTGCGCGCGCTGCCGCGAGGCACGCTCCCTCCGAGCTCCCGCCGGCTCCCTCCGCGATTCCCGCTTCGACTCCCCAGGGTCTGCCCCAAGGGGTGCCAGTGAGTCCCGGGCTCGCGCGCGGTCCCGCCGTCGTCGCCGAGCACATCGACCAGGCGCGCGATCTGAAGCCCGGATCGATCCTCGTCACCACCTCGCCGAATCCCGCGCTCACTCCGCTCTACCCCCTCCTTGCCGGGATCGTCTCGTCCACGGGCGGGGCTCTCTCGCATGGGTTCGTCTCCGCGCGCGAATACGCGCTGCCGGCGGTGTCCGGCATCGCGGACGCGACTCGGCGCTTTACTCCGGGAATCATGCTCGAAGTCGACGGAACCGCCGGAACCGTGCGTGTGTTGGACGAGCCGAAGAGCGCGACCGACGGGGACCCGCCATGACAGCTCCCGGCCATGCCCTGCAGAGAAAGCCCAAGCACCTGCTTGTCGATCTGGACGGCACTCTGCTTGAACACCGCGACTTGCCCCTTCGGCTGGCGTTCATCTCGAAGGCGCTCTCGGAGCTCAGGCGGCACGGGGGATGGCTCCGGGCGATGCGGGCGCTCCACGAGGTCCGCCGCGCGATCGAGCGGCCCGCCCCCGCCGGGGTCGACCCACTCACCTTGCCCACGAACGCGGCAAGAGCCGAGGCCGCGTTTCTTCGGACGTTCGCTCTTTCGGCCGGTCGCTCGAGCCCGTCTCTCCACGACGCTCTGGCTTGCGTCTTTCCGACGCTTTCACCTCACTTCTTTCCGGTCCCCGGCGCACGCGAATTTCTGGATTGGGCGAAACCGAGATTCGCGATGACGCTCGCCACGAATCCGGTCTGGCCCGAGGCCTTCGTGCGCATGCGCCTCGGGTGGGCCGGCGTCGACCCGTCGGAGTTTTCGGGCGGAATCACCCATGCGGGCAGCATGCACTCCTGCAAGCCGTCGCTGGCCTACTTCCGTGAAGTGCTCTCGACCCGCGGGCTCGAGGGCACTGACTGTTTACTGATCGGCGATGACCACCGAAAGGACCTTCCGGCGCTCGAGGCCGGCGTCGCTGTTTTTATCCTCGAGCCACCCGGTCGGCGCAGTCCCCTCCGGTCTCTTGACCCGCGAGGGGGCTGGCAGGGGAGTTACTCGGATCTTCGGGATCTTCTGGAGGGCTCAAGCAGATGAAGACCACCCCCCTTCTCGTTGCCGTGACCGGCCCGGACGGCTCCGGAAAATCGACCGCCTGCTCGTCCGCCATGAGTCTGCTGGTCGCCAAGCTCGGACCCGGCGCCGTCGCGGAAGTCAGTGTCTGGGACGCGCTCAGACCCCTCCCGGGAATCCAGACGCCGTTCGGATCGCGCCGCGAGGCCGAGGCGTACCTCGCCTCGCTCGACGGCCCGTCGAGAACGCTTTTCATTTTCCATGCGCTTCGACGCTCGCTCCAGCTCGGGCTCGCCTCGGGCGCCCAGGTCCTGCTCCTCAACGGCTACTGGTACAAGTACGCCGTCAGCGAGCTGGGCTACGGAGTGGACGAGGAGGTCGTCCGGGGCGCGGCGCGCGCATTCCCGGCACCGGATCGCGTATTCTTCCTGGACGTCGATCCCGAAACCGCCTGGGAAAGACGCCGAGTCTCGACTGCACGCGAGCCTCACGGCTCGACTCGCTACGAGGGCGGCGGCGACGAGGGAGGCTTCCTGGCCTTTCAGCGCAGGCTCCGACCGATCTGGGAGCGGTTGAGCGCGCAGGAAAGCCCGACCTGGGTGAAGATTTCGGCGATGGATGCACCCGACGCCGTCGCTCGCCGGATCGCCGAGGGCGCCATTCGATGAACCGCTCCGCCGCAGTCATCCTCAACCCATTCGCGAACGCGGGCCGGGGCCTCGCGCGCTGGAGGCGCTTTCTCGGGTCCGGCACAGCCGAGGCGACCCGGCTCGGGAGCGCTCCGATCTACGACCGCGTCGCGGGCCTCGAGGATTGGCTCGCTGAGCGCCTTCGGTCCGGCCCCCTGGACCTGGTCGCCGTCGGAGGCGACGGAACGGTGAACCTCGCGCTCAACACGCTCCTGGCGCTCCGCCCCCACGTGGGCAGGGAGCTGATCGCCGGGGCCCGCTTCGGAGCGGTGGGAGTGGGCTCCTCCAACGACTTCCACAAGCCCGGCGATTCCCCAGGTCGGGAAAGAACGGGCGGCGTCGCGACCCGACTGAATTTTGACGGGGCTCGCGGCCACGACGTCGGCTGGGCACGCCTGAGGGGAGCGGACGGAACGTCGGTCGACCGCGCATTCCTCATCAACGCGAGCGTCGGCCTCACGGCCGAAGGGAACTGGAACTTCAACCAGGCAGGATCACTCCTGAGATTCCTCAAGCGCGCGACGGTGGACGGAGCGATCCTCGCCACCGCCTTCAGGACGCTCGCCGCGTACAGGAACATCGAGCTGCGAGTCGGGCTCGACGGCGGTCCGGCGCGATCCCTTCACCTGACAAACCTGGGCGTCGTCAAGAACCCGCACTTCTCCGGAAGCATGCGATACGATGTCGATCAGGCGTCTGACGACGGTCGCCTGGGAGTGCACGTCTGCGAGGGAATGGGCCTGGGAGATAAACTTCGCGTCTTCTCAGCTCTGAACCGTGGACGCTTCACGGGCCTCCCGAAGACCTCGAGCGTCCGCGCCGCGAGGGTCGACGTCGAGGGCGCCGCCGACTTCGCGGTCGAAACCGACGGAGAGGTGACTCGGGCACGCGCGGTCGGCTTCACGGTCGAGGAAGGGGGCCTGCTCGTATGTCCGTGAACCAGTCATTCCCGGAAATAAGGGAGCTGCTCTCCTGGATCGGCTCACCGCCCCGCCATCCCCGCCAGACGCACCGAGTGAACGAATCCGACTCCGAAGTCGTGGACCTCGGAAACGGGACCTTCCTGGCTTCGACGGTGGACTCGATCTGCGAAGAAGTCGCGGTAGGCCTCTATCGCGACCCAGAAACCATGGGTTGGATGGCGGCGACGGCCTCCCTCTCAGACCTCGCCGCCGTCGGCGCTCGCCCCGTCGGGGCGCTGCTCTCGGCCCTCTGGGGGCCCGGAACTTCGCCGGGGCTCAAGGCGGGAGTCGCGCGCGGTTTTTCCGCGGCGCTGAAGAGCGCGAGTACCTACTGGCTCGGCGGCGACAGCGGCTCGGCGACGACCACGACTCTGACCGGCGTAGGCCTCGGGCTCTGCGACGGCCGGCCCCTCTCGCGCGTCGGGTGCAAACCGGGCGACTGGCTCTGCGTGACCGGCAAGGTCGGCGCCGGGCCCGCCCTCGGATTCCGATTTCTGAGAGGCGAGCCGGAGTCGGAGTACCCGGAGTCTCTTTACCGACCTCGCGCGCGCACCGATGTAGGCGAAAGCCTACGATCGTTGGCAAACGCCTGCATGGATACAAGCGATGGACTTCTGTCTACTTTGGATACACTTCGGGTCTTCACAGGTTCCGGAGTGGAACTGATCTGGAGCACTGAATCTCTTGACGAATCCGCTCGGCGCTACTGCGAGGAGAGGAAGATTCCACTCTGGATGCTCTGGTTGGCTGAGCATGGAGATTACCAACTCGTGCTGTCTATCCCGCCGAATGAATTGAAAAAAGCTCAGGCCCTGTGCCCCGACCTGATTCCGATTGCGAGGTCGGTGCCCGAGAGTGTCAGCAGTGTCATTATGCCGGGCGACAAGAAGCTGGAAATCGACACTTCATTCGCACGGAACTTGCTTTCGAGCGCCGGGTCGAACCTTCGCGAGGCCCTGGATACCCTCATCCAGGACACGAGGGCACGGGGATTGCCTTAATGACTGAAATGACTCAAACGAGCACACCACTCGATTACATGCGAGCCTCACCGCTCGACCAGCGCCAACGACGGCTCGAGATCCTCACAAGACACGCGGACGACGCGCAGTCCGAGCATGGAGAATGGCAGCCCTCGGACGAACTCTCGTCCGCCTCGCCCACGCGGCAGGCAGCCTGGAAACGGATTCTCTGCACGATCGCCTCGACCGAACGCATCGAGGGAACGCTCCTCGTACCGATCCGCGATGCGTTTCGCGATGATCCGGCGGCGCTTTCTTTCCTGGACTCCCAGACCCGGGACGAGAATCGCCATGCGCAGCTCCTGCTCCGTTACGTCAAGAATACGTTCAATCATGAGCGCAAGACCCGCTCCCTGGCCTCACGCGTGATTTACGATCGGCTCCTGCCGATGGTCGCCGAGTCCTTCCGCGAAAATCCGATCGTCGGCCTGGCGCTGCTTCTCACCTACGAGCGCTTTTCCCTGAAATTCTACCCACAGCTCCGGGCGGCCGCCGAGAAAGACGGCGCCGAGAACCTGCTTCAGCTCGTCAGGCGGATCGAGAAAGACGAGCTCCGCCACCTCTCCGGAGTGGAGGCGCTCATCGGCCGGGAAATTCAGCGGAACGGGCCCGCCTCGGCCGCCACGCTCGTCGCCGCCCGCGCGGCGCTCGCGATTTTCCGGGTCGACTCCAGCATGTCGCCACTCGCCCTTCATAACCGGGAGGTACGCGGGCATCTCCTCGACCTCGGGTTCGACCTCCGGGCCCTGAATCGCGAGGCGCGCGAGTGCGTCGAGACGACCCTCAACTTCATCTCGAGCCAGGCACTCGAGCTGGCGATTCTGGGGAGCTGAGGAGTCGCCGACCATGCCGACCCACACCTCAGACACTCGAATCAGCGAGACAGGCCACGCGGAGAACTTTTCGCTCAAGGACTTCTTTGATTCGGCCGGGACAAACCTCCTTGAGAGGGTCAGGCCGTTTTCCGACTACTACCGGGCTTCGCGAGAAAACGGGGATACGCTCTACTGCCGGGAGATCGTGGGTCCGGCCGACGCCCGGGTACGCGTCCGGGACCCCAGGACGGGCTCGCAAAGCGAGATGCTCATGTTCGGCTCGAATAACTACCTCGGCCTTGCCAACCACCCCGAGGTGCGCGCGAAGGTCAGGGATGCCGTCGATCGCTTTGGAATCGGCATGGGAGGTCCTCCCCTCCTGAATGGAATGAGCAGCCTCCACCGGGAGCTTGAAAAGAGACTGGCCGCGCTCAAGGGGGCCGAGGACTGCCTCCTCTTCGCCAGCGGTTTCCAGGCCAACCTGGGCTGGGTGAACGGACTGCTGCGCGACAACGACGTGCTGATCTACGATGAGCTGAATCACGCCAGCCTCTACGACGCGATTCGGCTCGCCTCGAGATCCGCCAAGATCCACGCCTACCGGTTCGACCACAACAACGTCGCTCACCTCGAGAAGCTGCTCGGGGTCGTGTCCCGCCGCGCGGTCCCCCGCCGGCAGATTTTCGTCGCGGTCGAAGGAGTCTACTCGATGGACGGGGACCTAGCCCCCCTTCCGGCGATCCGCGAAGTTTGCGACCGCTTCGCGGCGGCGCTCATCGTCGACGACGCCCACGGCACCGCCGTGATGGGCCCCACGGGCGGTGGAACCGCCGAGCACTTCGGCCTCAAGGGGCGGATCGACATCAACATGGGGACATTCAGCAAGTCCTTCGGCACGACGGGCGGATTCGTCGCCGCGAGGCGCGACGTCATCGACTACCTCCGCTTCTTCTCTCGCTCGTACATGTTCTCGGCGCACCTTCCGCCTCCCGTCGTAGCTTCCGTTCTGGCCGGCCTCGACGTGGTCGAGCGCGAACCGCAGCGGCTGACCGCGCTGCACGAAAACGCCCGTTACCTGGAAAGGGGCCTTCGGGACCTGGGTCTGGACGTCAGCCGGGAGGCGGCGATCCTTCCCATCAAGGTTCCCGCCTCGATCGACATCCGGCAGCTGGCCACTCGGTTCCACGAGGAAGGGGTCTTCCTGAACTCGGTGGAGTACCCGGCCGTTCCGCGCGACGCCCAGAGACTCCGAGTGAGCGTCATGGCGACCCACTCGAAGGCCGACCTGGATCGCGCGCTTGAAGTTTTCGCGAAGCTCTGCAAAGAGTTCGTCTGGAAATGATCATCGACTTTCACGCGCACGTTTTCCCGGATGCCCTAGGCAGGGCGGCCGCACTCCTCCCCGACTCACCTGGCAAGGAGGCCGTTCTCGCTTCGGTCGGCGTGGCCCGAAGGAAGGCCCGTGGCTGGATGAGAGCCTACGCTTCCAGCCTTCATCACGTTCAGACCCTGATGCGCCACCTGCCGAAAGACGAAATCGACGCCATCGCCGTCTTCCC
>CAYJTX010000022.1:0-17320 GCA_964372615.1 uncultured Bacteriovoracaceae bacterium
GCTTACATCGTGCACCTGACCTGCGACGAGGCTTTGCACCACGTGAAGGACTCGGTCGCGCGGCATCGGCACCCCGTATTCGCCGAAACCTGCCCGCAGTACCTGCTGCTTGACCGCGAGCTTTACGAACGGCCCGGCTTCGAGGGAGCCAAGTGGGTGATGTCGCCTCCCCTCCGCTCGCAGCGCGACCGCGACGCCCTCTGGGCGGCCCTGCGCGACGGCTTCATCCAGACGCTCGCGACCGATCATTGCCCGTTCCACTTCCACGGGCAGAAGGACATGGGCAAGGACAGCTTCGCCAGGATCCCGAACGGGGCTCCCGGCATCGAGAACCGCATGAATCTGATGTACACGTACGGCGTACTCGAGAACCGGATCTCGCTCAACCGCTTCGTTCAGCTCCTGTGCGCGAACCCGGCACGGATCTTCGGCATGTACCCGCGCAAGGGCACGATCGCCCCGGGCGCCGACGCCGACCTCGTGCTCTTCGATCCCGCGCGCGAGAACGTGATTTCGTCGAAGACTTCACGGCACCGCTGCGACTACTCGGCCTTCGAGGGCATGAAGACCCGAGGCGAACCGGTCAGCGTGCTCGTCGGCGGGGACTGGGCGCTGCGCGACGGGCGCGTGACGGTCACGAAGGGCCGCGGGAAGTTCCTGCCCCGGGCCCGCTTCGACGCGACCTCGATGCTGGTGCGCTAGGGAGAGGGGTAGTACGCGTGGAAACGTCGAGCGGACTCGCGAGAACTTCAGCGACCTTCCCTGTACACGCGACCTGGCGGGATCGCCTTCCGGCCGATCGGCCTGAGTCCCGGTTCACCGATTACAAGGAGGCGCTCACAACCGCGGAGGCCGATGCCGAGGCGAATCGCTGCCTGAACTGCTACGACGCCCCCTGCATCCGGGCGTGCCCCACCTCGATCGACATCCCGAAGTTCATCCGGCGCATCGCCGCCGACCAGCCGGGCGCCGCTGCCCGCACGATCCTCGAGTCAAACGTGCTCGGGCTCTCGTGCGCGCGCTCCTGCCCGACCGAGGTGCTCTGCGAGGGCGCGTGCGTGCACCACGCGCTCGGCCACGAGCCGATCAAGATCGGCAGGCTCCAGCGCCACGCCGTCGAGTTCGCGTATGAACGGGGGCTGAGATTCTTCGAGGCGGGCGCGCCGACCGGCAGGCGCGTCGCGCTCGTCGGGGCCGGGCCCGCCTCGCTCGCCTGCGCGCACGAGCTCAGGCGCCGCGGCCACGAGGCCGTGATCTTCGAGAAGGCGTCCTATCCGGGCGGCCTCAACACGAACGGCATCGCGCCCTACAAGATGCGGGCGGAGACGAGCCTGCGCGAGATCGACGAGGTGCTCGCGCTCGGCGCGCGCGTGGAGTACGGCCGCGAGCTCGGAGCCACGCTGGACGCCGACGCGCTCTTGCGCGACTTCGACGCCGTGTTCCTCGGCCTGGGCCTGGGGCCCGACGGGCGCCTGGACGTCCCGGGCACGGAGCTTGAGCACGTACAGGGAGCGGTCGAGTTCATCGCGCGCGTGAAGACCACCGGGCGCGCGGAGCTGAGGTGGCTCGAGAAGGTGCGCTCCGCCCTCGTCGTGGGCGGCGGCAATACGGCGCTCGACGCCTGCCGGGAGCTGCGAGGGCTGGGCGTCCCGCGCGTGGCGGTCTCCTATCGCCGAGGCGAGTCCGACATGTCGGGTTACGCGCATGAGCGCGAGTCCGCGCGCGTGGATGGGGTCGATTTCCGGTTCGGAACCCTGCCGACTGAGTTCCTTCCTGGCAGAGCCGTCCTACGCTCGACCGTCAACGACGACCTGGCGGATGTCGAGGCCGACCTCGTGCTCCTGGCCGTCGGCCAGTCGAAACTCGAGGCCCTCATAACTCGATCCTTTCCAGATACGCGCTTCGAGAAGGGCCGACTCGTGGTCGCCCCGGCGACAGGCCGTACCGGGAACGCGCGCGTCTTCGCCGGGGGCGACCTGGCAAACGGCGGCATGGAAGTCGTCAACGCGGTCGCCGAAGGCAAACGCGCGGCGATCGCGATGGACGCACAGCTCCTGGCAGCCCCCGATCCCCGAGGGAGGAACTAGGCATGGCCGACCTGACCTCGCGATTCATTGGACTCACTTCGCCAAATCCATTCTGGCTCGCCTCGGCGCCGCCGACCAACACGGGTGCTCAGGTCCAGCGCGCGTTCGCGGCCGGCTGGGGCGGAGCTGTCTGGAAAACGCTCGGCAAGCCGATCGAGAACGTGAGCTCCCGCTTCGGCGCCGTCGACTACGCGGGCCGCAAGATCATGGGCTTCAACAACATCGAGCTCATCACCGACCGGCCCCTCTCGATCAACCTCCGCGAGATGGAGGAGACGAAGAAGAGGTTTCCGCGGCATACGCTCGTGGCCTCGCTCATGGTCGAAACGCGCGAGGAGTGGAAGAAGATCATCCGCCAGGTCGAGGACACCGGCTGCGACGCGCTCGAGCTCAACTTCGGCTGCCCGCACGGGATGTGCGAGCGCGGAATGGGCTCGGCCGTGGGGCAGGAGCCGCACGTTCTGAAGGAAATCACCACCTGGGCCAAGGACTTCGCGCGCGTTCCGGTGATCGTGAAGCTGACTCCCAATATCTCGGACGTGACGGTGCCTGCCGAAGCCGCGCGCGCAGGCGGGGCCGACGCCGTTTCGCTCATCAACACGATCAAGAGCATCGTGACGGTCGACCTCGAGCGCTTCTCCCCAACGCCCACGGTCGCCGGGCGGGGCTCGAACGGAGGCTACTGCGGGCCCGCCGTGAAACCCATCGCCCTTCACCTGGTGGCCGCGATCGCGCGCGAGCAGGGGCCCAGGCTCCCCATCTCAGGGATCGGCGGGATATCAACCTGGCGCGACGCCGCGGAGTTCCTGTCACTCGGCGCCTCGAACGTCCAGGTCTGCACCGCCGTCATGCACTACGGCTACCGGATCGTGGACGACCTGATCCAGGGCCTCTCCGACTACCTCGACGGGAAGGGCTTCCAGTCAGTGGGCGAGCTCGTCTCGCGCGCGGTGCCGCAGTACTCCGACTGGGAGGGCCTGGACCGCGACTTCCATCAGATCCCGCGCATCAACGAGTCCACCTGCATCGGGTGCAATCTCTGCGTCGTCGCCTGCGACGACGGCGGGCACCAGTGCCTCTCGCTCAATCCCGAGTTCCGCGCCGACGGCTTCACCCGCCGCGCCCCGATCCTCGACGAGCCCGAGTGCGTGGGATGCAACCTCTGCGCGCTCATCTGCCCCTCGCCCGGAACGATCACGATGACGCCCGCGCCGAAGTCCGTCATGAGCGATCACGCGCGCGGGCACTACGCGGGGCACTCGCGAGAGCTATGATCCGGTCGACCTGGAGACAGCTGCTCTCCCAGGCTTGGAAGAGGACGGGACGGGACCAGGCCGGTCTGGTCGCCGCGGGCGTCGCCTTCTACGCGCTCCTGAGCGCGCCGGCGTTGCTGACCACGCTGGTTTCGCTTTATGGCCTGCTGTCAAATCCCCATGATCTTCAGGGGCTTCTGGCAAGCCTTCGGGGAGTAGTTCCCGAGTATGCCCTCTCGATCCTGGCCGATCAGCTCTCGAGAATCGTCGCCCGCCCTCCCGCAGCTCAGTCCCTGACGGCCGTGGCGAGCCTGACCTTCGCCCTCTGGAGCGGTTCACGAGGCCTTCGAGCCATGATGACGGCCCTGAACGTGGCACGCGGAGAACCTGAGACTCGCGGTTTCTGGTCCCTCAATGGCACGGCCCTGGCCCTGACAGCAGGTGGCACGGGCCTGATGCTGATCACGGTCACGCTGGTTGCCGTGATCCCCGCGGCAGCCGCCTTCACAGGCCTGCCTGCGCTCCGGGCTGCGGGGACAGGCGTTACCCGCTGGCTGATTCTCGCAGCACTCTCTCTCGTTTCGCTCGCGGTCCTCTACCGGTACGGACCCGCTCGGAAACTCAGCGGCTGGATGGGAATCAGCTGGGGATCCACCGCCGGTACATTGCTCTGGATGGGAAGCTCCAGCGCCTTCTCGCACTTCGTCGAGAGCGCCGGCACCTTCGACGCCACCTATGGATCCCTGGGCGCAGTGGTCGGCCTGCTCCTGTGGCTCTACATCTCGTCATTCGTAGTCATGCTGGGCGCGGCGCTCGAGGCCGTCCTGCAGGAGAAAAGCGCCAAACGGTCCAGATAGCCTTCGGATTTCCGCTTCCGGCGGCTCATATCGCGCAACACCGGTTCCACGAGATGAGATCCCCCACACCTAGCTTGCCGCAATGCATTAGTTTCGATAAGCCGCCGACTCAAGCAAGGTCAGTTCAGTCCGCAGGCGAAGCCTGCTCATGCTCAGGAGATCACGATGCGTTTTTCCATGACCGTCACAGGTATTCTTGCGGCCGCCTCAGCCGCGTCGGCCGCCACCCCCGAGCCGCAGAGCTGCTCGGAGCTGCGCGCCGCCTACCGGCAAGATGCTATGAGCGAAGGCAAGTACTCTTGCGCGCGCGCCGACCGCGCCTGCAACCGCAGGCAGGAAGCCCAGCTTCGGGCCACCGTGCTGTCCTACGAAGCCGCGACTGAAGCCGAGCTTCGCGCGATGAGCCGCAGCCAGCTCTGGGAGCAGTTCGACCCGATCTTCAGCACGATCGGCGTGGGCGAGCGCGCCTACGAGGTCGCGAACATCGACCTGGGCGACAACTCGTTCCAGCTCCTGTTCTTCGCCGGCACGACCGTCTTCTCGGGCATCGGCATCGCCGACGGAAGCGTCCAGGTCCAGGACAAGTACTGCGAAGTCGAGTTCGAGCCGTATACTTCGAAGGCCCGCCTCACGAATCTCTGCCGCGGAATCGTCTCGAAGGTCGAGGCGGCCCGCCCGGATTCGCGATTCAACGTCGACGTCTGCACGAGTCGACGGCCGGTGGATTCGGAGACCGGCAACGTCACCCAGGTCATCGTCGAGTCTCACACGAAGACCCGTATCGAGTACTTCGTGAGCCGGAACCTCCACGACATGGGCGCGGGCTACTTCTCCTGCAAGGCCACCGTGGATCGCAGGAGCGACCGCGTTCTGCGCCTCTCCTGCGAGGTGAAATGAGCTCGGGCGCCTACCGCGCCGTGGTTCCCCTCGTTCTCGATCCATCGCAGTCGGGGGGCAGGGTCGGGTCGCACGCGCCCCAGATCCCTGGCATCGACTCACGGCGATCCACGGTCGCGACGGAGCTTGAGCTGCCGGCGCTTCCGCCGCAAACCGAGGCGAGCTGCTGCTGAACGTACTCCTCTCGGGACAACCGGAACGGGAAGCCAACGAGGTCGTCCGTGCGATCAACGACTCCGAGTCCGGTCTCATACTGATATCCCACGCGGACGTCGTCGATACCTGCGAGGCGAACCCGCCCATCGGGCAGAGAAAGAGTACTTTCCGCGCCGGCCAGACCGTCCTTCTGCTGAGCCGCGCCTCGCCCGAGGGGGGTGGATATCTCAGCGACGAACTGAGACCGAACCACGATGCCGCCAGGCCGGCTCGGGTCTCTGACCAGATCAAAGAAAAAGTAGACCTTTCCTGGGAATTGGACCGAGCTACGCACGGTCTCGATGTCCGTCTCGAAGCAGATCCTGCGCGCGTAGCGAGTGCAGAGCGACCCGACGTCAAACAAGACGGACTCGTCGGATTCCGGCGCGTGTCCGAGGATCTCCTCGGCCAGGCCCCGGATGCGACGGCCGACCGGCGAGGCATTGATGCCTTCCGGTCCGTAGAGTGCCTGCAGCTGCGCGGGCGTCAGCGCCCCGAACCACGCGGCCATCGCTCGGTCCGTAGCCGTCATCCGGGCGGAGAGAAGCCGCAGCAACGTCGCCTGCTGATCGACGAGGGTCAGCATGACCGAGCGGAAGTAGACCGCACGCTCCTCGTACAAAACTTCCGCATGCACGCGCGTCACCTGCCGGCAGGCGTCAGCCGCCGAGGTGAATCCACCTCCGGCGAAGGCGGGAGCACTGGATACAAGCGACACGAGAGCTAGAATCTGGGATTTCCGAGGGCTCATTTTTTCTACTCCTTTTGGTGGGTACGATGATTTCAAGCTTGAGGCTTTCGGCCCGGACACGGAACTTACGTTTCTGTTTACGATCCACCCCCAGAGACCTGTGAATTCACGCCGTGTCCGCCGGGACACAGACCCTGAATCGCGCACACGCTTGTCAGTGCAGGCGACATCGGCCACCCCGGAATCAGCTGCTCGCCCATCTTCACGTCCGCCTTCGTGCAGGAGTGGCTCGGGGGAAACAACCTGCGCCGATCGACGGAGGTGGCCAATCACCTCACCCGCTTCGCGATCAACGCGGACCCCTTCAATGCCTGCGCCCTGGCGGTTTCAGACGGCAATCGCCGAGCGGCATACGCCCAGTCCGAGGCGCACCTCTTCGGAGACGCCACGCTCAGCGTCCGATCCCCAGCCCAGGCCAGCTCGCCCTTCGACGAGACCGACTGCCGGGTTCGGCGAGTAACCGACACACTGGCTGAAGCCGGCGCCCCAGGGGCCTCCCCCGTCCACCGATTGCAGTGTTGCTTGACGTCTCGTCAGCCAATCCCTTGCAACCCCACCCCTTCTGAGCGGATTGACTGACGAAACGTCAAGCAATCGCTGAGCCAGACTCTCAGAGGTCGCAGAGGTCGCGGTTTTCGCCCCAGCCCCGCAGCACAGCCGTGTACTCGTCCTCGTTCGAGAGCTTGCGGTAGATGAGCTTGGCTATGGGATTGCGCGTGAACATCCGGTGGAGGTGGCCGTTCGTCCACTCGATGGCCGTCAGCATGTCGTCGCAGCGGCGGAGCCAGCGCTTCAGAAATGCCCGCATGGCCACCGCGCCCACCGAGATCCCTTCGTGAAAGACATAGCTCTTGAACCCGAGATTCGCGAACTGGCCCACCTGACCGTCGGAGTCGCAGCCGAAGTTGGCGGCGAGGTCGAGGCGTTGCCGCGTCTCCTCGTCGAGGAGCGGAGAAAACAAGTCCTCCGGCCTGACGCGCAGGCCACTTCGAAGCTGGATCCTGGAGGAATCGGAGTGCGTGGAGGTCATGACGTCTATCAGCAGGCCTGTCCCCTGCGCGGCCCGAAACGCACCACGAACCTCCTCGACGCTCAGGCCCTTGCCCCGCGCGACGAAGAGCGTTGAGTAGCGTTTGCCCATGAGGGCCCGGAGGTAGCCGTCAAAGAGCCACTCACCCGCGTAGCTCGTCCAGTCGTCGTTGTAGGCCAATACGATGACCGCGACACGCGGGGAGCTCGACTCAAGCTCCAGGACATCGAAGCCGCGGGCGTCGCGCGAAGCCGCGACAGACGCGACACTGGCGGCGATACCGACGAATGCGGCGACTCTGCGGATCCGATCCATGAGACTCCCCCTTTGACCGAGTTCCACAAGACTAAGGGAGAGTGGAGAAAGTTTCAAATTCTGAAACTATCGCGCTCCAACTGTCAGTTGAACCCTTCCGGTTACAAAAACTGAAACCCACCGCGGTCAGCGCCCCCAGCCACGGCCCAAGCCGGCGCTGGACGGATCACGTCACGCGCTCCTCGCGCTTCACGCTGCGCAGATTGCCGGGCAGTACCTTCTTGCGCAATCGGATCGACTCGGGGGTGACCTCGATCCATTCGTCATCGTCGATCCACTCGATGCACTGCTCGAGGGACATTTTCCGAACTCCCGCCATCGTGACGAGCACCTCGGCGTGGGCCGCCCGGATATTGGTGAGCTTTTTCTCCTTGCACGGATTGACGTTGAGATCGTTCTCCTTCGCGTGCTCGCCGATGATCATGCCCTCGTAGACCTTGACGCCCGGTTCGATGAACAGCACCCCGCGCTCCTCGAGGTTCAGGAGTGCGTATTCTACCGAGTCGCCCGCGCGATCGCAGACGAGCGAGCCGATCAGCCGATGCGGCAACTCGCCCTTGTGCGAACCGTAGCCCAGCAGGTGGGTGCTGAAGAGACCCTCGCCCCGGGTCGCCGTCAGATACTTCGACCGCATGCCGAGCAGGCCCCGCGTCGGGACGTCGAACTCCAGCCGCACCCGGCCGGAGCCGTGACCCGAGCCGCCCTCGTACTTCGTGAGGATGCCCCTGCGCTCCTGGAACATTCGCGTGACGTCGCCTGCGAACTTCTCGGGCAGGTCGAGCACCGCACGCTCCAGCGGTTCCTCTCGCCCGCCATCGGTGGTCTCGCGGTAGAGCACGGTAGGCTTCCCCACCATGAACTCGAAGCCCTCGCGACGCATCTGCTCGATCAGGATCGCGAACTGCAGCTCGCCGCGGCCGAGAATCCGGAACTGGTCGGGCTTGGGGGTTTCCTCGAACCTGAGTGCCACGTTGTGCCGCGCCTCCCGGAGCAGACGCTCTCGCAGCTTTCGCGATTGGATGGCCTCTCCCTCCTGACCCGAAAGCGGCGAGGTATTGACCGAGAAGATCATGCCGAGCGTCGGGCTTTCGATCGCGATCCTCGGCAGCGGAATTCCGAACTCGTCCCCGACGATCGTGTCGCCGATCTCCGCCGCCTCGCTGCCTGAAATCACGCCGATGTCGCCGGCCACGAGCCGATCCACCTCCCGCTGCTCCAGCCCCTCGAAGGTGTAGACTCGGGGGACCGTGAAAGCCTCCCGCCTGTCCGCCCCCAGCCTCCACACGCGCTGGTTCCTCCTCACCTCTCCCGCTAGTACCCGGCCGATCGCCAGGCGCCCCACGTACTCCGAGTAGGAGAGGTTAGCGACGCGCATTCGGAATGCGGGCGACTCCTCGACACGCGGCTCCGGGACCGATCGCAGAATCTCGCGATAGAGCGGCTCGAGCGACCCGGCCCTGCGGCCGGCGACCAGGTCATCGACGGCGCCCCGATCCAGGGTGCACCAGCCCCGGCGCGCGCACGCGTAGAGGATCGGAAAGTCGGCCTGCGCCTCGCTCGCCCCAAGATCGACGAAGAGATCGAAGGCCTGGTTCACGACCTCGTCCACCCGGGCGTCCGGACGATCGACCTTGTTGATGAGCAGGATCACCCGAAGGTCCTGGGCGAGCGCCTTCCGGAGCACGAAGCGGGTCTGGGGCAGGGGTCCCTCCGCCGCGTCCACGAGAAGGAGCGCCCCGTCCACCATGCCCAGAATCCGCTCAACCTCTCCGCCGAAATCGGAGTGGCCCGGCGTGTCCACGATGTTGATCTTGGTGCCCTCGAACCGCAGGGACGTGTTCTTGGCGAGAATCGTGATGCCGCGCTCTCGCTCGAGGTCCATGGAGTCCATGACGCGTTCGACGACCCGCTCGTGCTTCTGGAAGGTCCCCGCCTGCCGGAGCATGAAATCCACGAGCGTCGTCTTTCCGTGATCGACGTGGGCGATGATACAGATGTTTCGCATGGGGAGGTTGAGAGGTAGAATAGGCGCGATCGGATCACAAGGAATATGAAAAACGTCGCGTCACGCCTGAGCCTCCTTGTAGTATTGCTGGGTACCCCCTCGGCCCTCGCCTCGGACCAGATGAACCCCCTCTTCGGCTTTCCCCACCTGCAGCCGTCCCCGTTCACGCTCCCCGCCGGCCGCCTGGTCTACGGCACGGGAATGGCGTACGGGGTAGCCGACTTTCTCCAGATCGGCACAAACATCGTTCGGGACATCTCCAAGGTCTACAACGCGAATTTGAAGATCTCGCTCTGGGATCACCCCTCCTTCGCGATCGCGCTGACCGCGGGCTGGCAGCACTACAATTACAAGGACATCGACGCCTCCAATCCAGATCTTAAAGTAAGCTCGTGGCAGCCGGGAGGGGTCGTCGCGTTCGGTCTCCTGCGGGAGCTCGCCCTCTTCACGGGCGCGAGCTTTGACATCACGAAGACGAATCTCGTCACGAGCGGGATCGAGACGTCAGGCTACATCCAGGGCGCGCAGCTCGGCAGCGACTTGGCCTGGGCCTATAATCCCAAGTCCAAGAAGGGCGTCGGCAACGTGCTTGCCGCGGGGGTGACCTACGACGTCACCTACGGGATCATCGGCTTCGGCCTCAGCCACCACTGGCACGGTTTTCAGCTCGGGATTCACTATTACCCGAATGCGACGCAGTACCGCGTCTATCCGATCATCGCAGGCGGGGGCTCAGTCGACCTCTGACAGGCTGCTGAAATGTCATCGGGGGCGCCTGCTAGTCTCCAGCCGTGCGGCTCGCCCCGCCTTCGGCACCCGCATCAGGAATCTCGCGTATGGGCAAAGCCGGAGACTCTCGGCCCGCAGTGGCGACCAGCGCCTGCCGGCAAGCCGCGCGCTCCAGATCAAAGCGAATCGGGTACTCCCGTTCCAGGGACCGGCGGAAGCGATCAAACTCCTCCCCACCCGGAAGAATTCCGTATCTCTCGGCAGCCAGTCTCACGGCTTCGCTCTCGCCCCCGAGGGGCGTCGGCTCGTTCACACAGCGGCGATCCGGGCCCCACCCATCCACGGCCGCCAGCCTGTAAGCCTCGCGAACCCCGGCCTGTTTCACGGTGTGCTCGTTCTCCACGAAATCATCGTGACCCCCGTGGGTCCTCCAGCCGGCCCAACTCGAAACCGGCCCTGCGATCAGGCATGCCATCAGAATCCATTTCAGCATGGGGACAGTATAGCCCGGAACCCCCGTCCCACGCTCTCCGTGTCTTTCATGACCCAGCCTCACAGGCTCCTGAAATAGCAGCGGGGGAGACCGCCAATCCCCCCCTTTCTGGCGCGGGCTACAAACTCGCGGGGGGCAGGGAGGCGCAGAGAGACGCAGGGGGCGCCGTCGCGCGCCCCTCGAGCGGGTCCGCCTCGCCGTGGTGCTGGATCACCTGATTCGTATAGTAGAGGCGCGGGGGCTCGTTTTTCACCCCCGTCGCGGGGTTCGGGCTGAGGAGAAGCTCGACGCTGAAGCTGCGTCGGTCCTCGCCGAGGCGAACCTCGCGAAGAGGCCTCGGAGGGCCGGAAAAACTCACGTTGTAGCCCGGAGCGCTGAAAGCATCGGCCGCCTCGGCTGGTACTTGAAGCAGCAGGGGATCGGAAGCGGCCCACAGAAACTCCGCCTTCACGCGACGGCCCGGTCCCGGCAGCGGATGCGCGCGCATCGTCACGGCGCTCGTCGGCCGCATGGTGATCTGAAGCTCCGTCACGGCCTTCAGCAGTGCCTCCCACTCGGGAGTGGCTCGGGTGACGCTTTCCTGGCTGACCTTGCCTCCGAGGTCAACAAAAACGCTTCGCCTGACTTGGCGAGGCTTACCACCCGAGCGGGCAACAGGTTGGCTCTTCACCGCCGCGGCGGCGAGCGCACCGAGACGGCGGGCCGGCTCCGGAGGAACCTGCACCTCGAACTTGCCCGCCGAAAGGCCACAGCCCGCGGCGGCCGCTCCGAGCGAGTTCGTGTTCCAGCTGGCTCGCCCGTCCGGCAGGAGCTCGAACTCGTCGAAGACGGACTCGCCTCGGCCGTCTCTTCCCGCCGTGGTGACCTTCACCCACACATCGGCAGGGGCGGAGGCGGCCGGAGGGCCCGCGAAGGCCGGTGTCCCAAGCAGTAGCGCAAGAAACAGTGACGTCATGGCGTGCTCCCCGATGCTGGCGAACGGCAACCCTCGGCGGCGAGCACCATTCGAATATGGCGAGGGTAGTGCCTCGCGGTTTCGCTCGAGTGATTCATCATGGAATCGTGCTCGCCGACGGACGAGATCGCGTACGTCGGGTCGATGTACTCATCCGGAAGCGCGAGAATATGCCCCACCTCATGGATCACCGTCGCCGCGCTGATGTTGGAGGTGTAGTTCCCGGAATCCGCCCGGTTGTTCGCGGGATCCCCCGCCGGCGGCGGGAAGCAATCGCAGAACGTCGAGATCGCCGCGGCCGGGGCGGTCATGATGTTAGCCGGTGTATTACAACCGGCCGGCGCGGCGGCGTACACCCGCTCCGCCTTCTGCTGGTCGGTCAGGGGCACGCCGCTCGGCACGGCCACGGGAGCCCGCGAGATATTGCTCGCAAGAAGCGTATCCAGGTCCATTCCCCAGCGGGAGCTCCCGCCCACGCTTCCCTGACTCTGCCACATCGCGATGGTCTCTCGACACTTTGTCACTCGGTATCCCCTCACCCGGTCGCAGTTCGTGTCGTCCGGCGAGGCAAGCTCCGCCCGGTAGCAGCGATGAAGATTGACCTTCGGCTCGCGCGCGGCGCTCGCCGACACCGCCCGGAAGCGAATCCTGAATTCCGCCCGGGGATTCGCCATCGCAGGATCCCGAGGGCAGCTGGGTACGTCGATCAGCCCCGGAACGCTCGCTATGGAAGTCGAATGGCCCGTCTCGCAGTTGTAATAGGCGTTCGCCTGCCGCTCCATCTCCGCGATCCTGGCGGTGGCGCCGGGGACGTCCGGATCCACGACGATCTGCAGCTCCGTCGAAATGACCGGGGGCGCGCCCGCGGGGGAGCTCGGACGATCGATCTGGTAACGAACGCTCGAGCCATAGGGATAGCTGGAATCCCTGCGGTCCACGCTCGTCGTCGTGCCCGTCGCCGAGGTGGCCCGGGTCACCCCTTCGCAGGCCCGGAGGGGCCGAGCCGTCGAGAACAGCGAATTCTGGCAGAGAACCGCCTGGGCAACCAGGCGCTGATCGGCCGGAAGGTCCATCAGCGCCTGTCGGACTGTATTCGGATTCTGGGTCAGGAAGTCCGCGAGGTTCCTGTCGCAGATCCCGCTCACCTGGCTGCTCAGACTCGTTGCGTAGTTCGAACGGATTGTCGCTACGCTGCCGTCCAGCGTGGACAGCGCCGACGTCATCGCGGGCCGAAGGCCCGTCGGGGTGCTGGCTGTCGGATTCCGCGCCTCATTGGCGGCCTGCGCGAGCTGGATCTCCAGATTCGTCAGCGAGTCGGCGGCGTCAGCCGTCATGGCGGAATTGTAGATCGCCCCGCCGCGGGTGACCCGATCGGCATCGGTCGTGGCCGCGGGATTTCGCGAACCCAGCAGCTGCTTGACCGCGTTCGTGAGTGGCGCCCGCTCCCTCTCGGAAAACAGCGTCACCATCGTGCCCTGGTAGGCCCGGACCGAGGTTCCGAAGAGCGCGGGAAAACTGGCCTGCAGTCTCTGGATCTGGTTCTGAAGGTCGGTACAGATGCTGTTGACGGCCCCGCTCGACGAGGCGGAGCTTCCACAGCGTCGGTCCTGCGCCGACTTGAGCTTGTCGTAAGTCATCGAGGCGCGCACGAGGTTGCCCGAGGTGAGCGTATTCCCGGCCACGCGGAACTTGGCGAGCTGGCTCTTCCGCGGCTCGGTGGCGGACGCAATATCGGCGTCCGAGGGCTGAGCGGCCGGAAGGGAAGCGAAGAGCCCGCTGAGCTCGGCGTTGGGCGCCAGGCAGGACGGGAGCGTCGGTGGATTGCTGCGACTCGGGTTGATTGCCGCGAGCTGCAGCGCGGTCGACTCGAACTCGTGCTCTCGGATTCGCTGCAGCAAGAACGCTCGCATCGTGTCGGTCACGATCGTGGTCGGATCCGTGCCCGTGGGAATGACGCGGGAGCAGCCGCGCGCGATGTAGTCGAGACGCTCGGCGTTACTGCACCCGAACCGAAACGCGTCGGCCGCCTCCGCCTCCGAACGCGCGTAGTAGCCGTAACCCCCGATGGCAGGGCTGTAATGCTCGGGCTCCGCGGAGAACGACGCCCGCACGGGCTGGTGCGAGGGGTGTCCCCAGGCTCGCACGCAAGCCAGCATGATACTGAGCATCGTCAGGAACGGAGAACCCCGCACCCCAAATTCCCCTTCGTCACCTGATAGAATACCACGAACCGCCGTGACCGACGCGCCTCGGACCGCCGGGGGATGTGTCACTGATGACGGCCCCCGGACCTGGTGTTTTGAAAGTCGTGAAGCTAGGCTAGGCCCAAACTCAGGGAGGGAATTCATGGGCGGAACACGCGCAGGGATGATCGCGGTACTGGCTTTGGCGGCGGGCGCTGCAGCGGCCGATGTCGACCCGTCTCATTCGTTCGGACACCGGGGAGCGGACGGCTGGAACGGCACGCAGGGTCGCGAGGGGCGCGACGGCCCGAGCCTGACGATCTACGCCGACGGAAGCCCCGCCTTTCTCGACCTCTCCGGAGAAAACGGCACCGACGGCGGCTACGGGGGCGACGGCCAGAACGCCCAGAGCTGCTACTTCACGCCGGGCGCTGCGAACATGCAGGGCGCCCCCGGCGGGGACGGCGGCAACGCGGGGCCGGGCGGCAGAGCCGGCGACGGCGGCAACCTCGTCGTCCACTACGACGATCTGGCGAACCTGCGCGCGATCCGGGTCGACTCGCGCCCGGGATACGCCGGGCGCACGGGCTATCCGGGGCAGGGCGGCCACGGGTGCCACTGCTCGATCCAGAACTGGCGCCACCGCGTGTGCTGGACCGACCCCAACACGAATCAGCAGAAGTGCGAGGACCGCTATTTCTACTGCTCGCAGGGCCAGGAAGGGCGCGACGGCTATCAGGGCTCGAGCGGCAGGGCGGGAAACCTCGGCCGGGCCGTGCTGGTCGGCCGCCGCGAGACCCTCGGGCCGGAGAGGCCGGAGGCTCGGCTCCCGCTGCGGGCGGAGAGCTTCGATCGGCCCGTCGCGCTTTCAAGGGACCGCTGGAGCATTCGCTCGGGCGCCGGCGCCCTCTTCTCGCCCGGCTCGATCCTGGCCGACGAGTACTCCCTCTTCGAGGGGCGCCAGGAGTACGACGTGCGGGTCCACTGGACCGCTGGCCGCCCGATCGGAGACTTCGAGGGGACGTCCCTTACCCTGAGAATCGGATCGGACGGGCCTCTCGTCGATGTTCCGAGCTCCCTTTGGGCCGACGTGGGCGAGAGAACCGAGGGCCGCTCGAGCCACTTCGACATCCAGGCGATAGTCACCGAGGATGAGGCCAAGGCGCTCCAGCTGAAGGGGTTCCACGGAACGGGGACCGGGCTGGTCGCCGAATTCGTCGACCCCGCGAGAGTCTCCGCCTGGGTGAGCACGCGCCTCGAGGTGGAGCTTTCGACCCGAAAGCTCCTCGTCTTCTGGGCAAAGCGATTTAGCGGGGCGATACCCGTGGATCTCGTGACCGTCGAGGCCGGCGCGATCCACGTCGCGCTCGGGAGGCTCCCGATCGACGGCAAGTGGCTGGAGGAGGGCAGGAAGATCCGCCTCAAGGTCCGCGCCGTGCGGTCTCTCGGGGGCCGATCCACCGAGCTTCGATATCGGGCCCGGCACAAGATCGGCACCTGACTCGAACCTGGGTACGCGCTGACTAGGCGTCCCGCATCACGACGTTTCTGGCTTGCTGGCCTTTCGGTCCGTCGTAGACATCGAATTCGACCATCTGGCCCTCGCTCAGCGTCTTGTGACCGTCCGAACTGATGGCGCTGTAGTGGACGAAGATCTCTCCTCCGTCGCCGCGCTCGATGAATCCGAATCCCCTGGAATCATTGAACCACTTCACTCTTCCGACAGCCATGGAGTCCCTTCCTCGCGATCAGTGTGACCGGAAAGGCGAAGGGAGTCAAAAACCTGTCAAAAAACCACCTGCGGTCAGTAAGGGCCGCCTGCAGCGGATTCAGTGGAAGTGAAATCGAAGACGAGCTCGTCGGGCGCTACGTAGCCCAGGACGCGCCGGATCTCCCGGCGCTGGTGAGCGGCGCTGCGCTCAAGGAGAGCCGCCTCGGCACTCAGCCGGGAAATCTCCGAGTCGTGGGTCTTGAGATCGGCCTCCCGGATCGAGAGCAGGGAACGCAGCCGCACTGCCTGAAGGACACCCGGCGATCCGATGACGTCAGCGAAGGCTCCCGAAAGAAAAACACACCAGAGCAGAAACCCCGCGGCCCAGACTTTCGTGGGAACTGTCATTCTCACCCGCGCTTTTCGCTCCGAACCAGGGTTCGAAAGGCGGCCGCTCCGGCGAAGCGGGCCGCCGCGCCGAGCTCCTCTTCGATCCTGAGCAGCTGGTTATACTTCGCGATCCGGTCCGTACGCGACGCGGAGCCCGTCTTGATCTGGCCGCAGTCGGTGCCTACGGCCAGCTCGGCGATGAATGTGTCCTCGGTTTCACCGCTTCGGTGCGAGGCGATCGCTCCGAAGCGCGCGCCCGAGGCGAGCCGCATGGTCTCCAGGGTCTCGGTCACCGTCCCGATCTGATTGAGCTTGATGAGAATGGCGTTCGCCGCCTTCTTCTCGATTCCCCTGGCAAGGTACTGCGGATTCGTCACGAAGAGATCATCCCCCACAAGCTGGCAACGCCCCCCCAGCGACTGAGTGAGTTGCACCCAGCCATCCCAGTCATGCTCGGAGAGCCCGTCCTCTATGGATAGAATAGGATACCGGTCGGCCCACTGGCTATACTGCGTCGCAAGATCCTTCGAGGAAAGCTTCTTGCCCTCGAACTGGTAGACGTCCTTCTTCCCGAACTCGCTGGCCGCGCAATCGAGCGCCAAATAGATGTCGCGCCCGGCCTGGTAGCCCGCGTCGGAGACAGCTTGAAGGATGGCTTGAATCGCCTGCTCGTGCGGACGATCCCCGGAGAAGGCGGGAGCGAAGCCGCCTTCATCCCCGACCGCCGTCGACAGGCCCGCGCTCTGGAGAATCTTCTTCAGCCGATGGAAGACCTCGACGCCCGCCCGGAGCGCCTCGGAGAACCGCTCGAAGCCGACGGGAGCGATCATGAACTCCTGGATCGCCAAGCCGTTGTCAGCGTGGCGGCCGCCGTTGACGATGTTCATGAGCGGCACCGGGAGCGTGACGCCTCGAGTTCCCATGGTTTCGGCGATCACCCGGTAGGTCGCCGCTCCCCGCGCGAGCGATACCGCGCGACAAAACGCCATGCTCGCGGCCAAGATCGCGTTAGCGCCCAGCACCGCCTTGTGAGGCGTGCCATCGAGGTCGCGCAAGACCTGGTCAAAGGCGGCCTGGCTCGCGAAAGAGCGGCCCACGACCGCGGCTCGCACCTGGTTCCGAACGTTGCCGACCGCCTTGAGGACACCCTTGCCCGCGTATCGCTTGGCATCGCCGTCGCGAAGCTCGAGGGCCTCCCCCTCGCCCGTCGAGGCTCCCGAAGGCACCGCCGCTCGACCGCGATGGCCGTCCACGACGACCTCGGCTTCGACCGTCGGAAATCCCCGGGAATCGATGACCTCTCTCGCCACCACGTCCTGAACGGTGAATTGGGACATACGCACCCTCCTGAAGGTGCAGACTTTCGCACGCTGCCATGAGCGATGACAAGCGGGCACCACCACCATGAAGTAAGTGGCGAGCAGCGCGGAGGCGGTCCGGGCGGCGGGGGAGCCAACTGGACCGCCGCC
>CAYJTX010000023.1:0-17086 GCA_964372615.1 uncultured Bacteriovoracaceae bacterium
CTCGAGCGACTCGACTTTCAATCCATCCGGGCTTTGCACGAATACATGGTCGACCCACCGCGGCCAGGTCTCAGCAAGCGATTCATCATGCCGGCAGGCAGGCGCAGCCAGGCAGGCCGCAGCAGCATTCCTCATACCTGTCAGCTGCCGAAAAAGCTCGAAATCCGCGGCACCCAACCGGAAGTTGAAATCGCCTCCGAAGATCACGGGAGCGCCAGGGTCGCGGTTACGCGCCAGGAAAGCGCTCATCTCCTCTACCTGCCGCATCCGGATACGCGTCCCGATTGCGAAATCCGGATACTGGTCGAAGTAATGCGAGTTCATGTGCGTCGTCACGAGGTCCACCGGCCGGGGCAGGCCGAGAATCGCCACGCGAACCAGAAGAACGCCCTTTCGCGTCAGGCAGTCCACTCCTCCACAGTTCTGAAAGACCCGATAACGACGCTCGAGAATCGGAAAGTCGCTCAGGATCAGCAGCCCTGATGACGGCCGAAAACCGAAGCCCGGCGGACCCCATTGATGATGGGCATAGCCCCAGTCGGTCGGAATCTCGTTTGTCGCGGACGAAAACGCCTCCTGAATGAGGACAAGCTGCGGCGCTGTACCGGCCGCACGCCGGTCTTTCAGTATCCGCCCGATATCCCGATAGCGGGTCTGATCGACCCCGAAGGGAAGCCCCTGGATATTGTAGGAAAGAACCCTGAGCTCGACCGCGGTGGCATCGCGCGCGCCCGCACCGGCACACACCAGCACGCCGAGCTGAATCAAAAGGCGCCCAAAGCGTCCGACCGGGAACCACATAACGCCATGCGACATATCTTGCCGCCGACGAAAACACAAATCCGAGCTAAAGTCGGAGCGAATGCAGCCGGAAGCCGGCGACAGGAAGGGCTGGGAATTCATGGCTTTCTTTCTCGCGACCTTTGCCGTCGTGAGTGCCGTGGTCCTCCTGGCAGTGCTCGGAACACCGCTCGCCTTCGCTCCGGTTCCTTGGCCGCTCGCCTGGAGCCCGGGCGAGGGAACCGGATCCGCGCCTGCGCTTCCCTTTCTGATGAGCATCCTGGACTGGGTTTTCCGCTCGTCCTGGGCGGGCGACCTGCGCATGCCCTTCTGGAAGGCCGCCAGCCTGGCCATCTGGGCCCTGGGCGCCGTGAGGCTCTATAGCTGGCTCGTACCTGTATCCCGCGGTTGTGCGATCGCGGTGGCTGGCGCTTACATCGCCGACCCCGCCACTCGTTGGGCTTCGGTCAGCCTTCGGCCTGAAGCCGCCGCCGCCTCCCTCTGGCCCTTCGTGGCGATCGAGCTCTTGCGAATGGCGGACACGAAGGACGAGGCCGCCCGTTTCCACCGATCTTGGATCCTGGCGACCCTCCTGGCCCTGGCCTTCGCATTCGACTTCAGCTCGATTCAGTGGCTGATCCCTGTTGCAGTCGGCCTCTGGCCGTGGGAGCGACCGGCGGGCTCTCGCCTGCGGGACTGGCTGAGACGCGTGGGCCAGCTGGCCTGGAGAACGGGGCTGCTCCTGCTCCCTCTCCTCTTACGGGAGGCTCTGATCGATCCTGGCGCGCTGGGACGTGAGCTCGTTCACTCCTGGCAGCAGGTCTTCGGTGCGAGCGAGGTACGCACCAGGCTTCTCGAGTGGTTTGCCGCCGCCTTCCAGCTCGAGTCAGCACCTCGCCCGATGCCCAGAATTTTCGAGGCGGCCGTGGTTGTCTTCTGGCTTCTGGCATTCGCGATGATCCCGATGACCATCCGGGCGGCGGCATGGCCGCTTCTGCGCGCGCAGCTCGCTGAGGGAGTCCAGCCCGACCAGCGCCGGGTCATCATCACGAACGCCGAAAACCACCGAGCGGCCCTCGCCGGCTTCGCGCCCATGGCCTCGGGGATGATGGCATTCGCGGTGAGTCTGCTGATTCTTCGAAACGAGCCTGCGGTCTGGTCCCAGGCCTATCTGCATTCGTGCGTCTGGACCTGGGTGGCTGGCTGCATGATCCAGGAGCGCCGCTTCGGAGTCGCGTATCCGCCCCTTCCTCCCGAGAAAAGGTTCGGACCTCGAAGGCCCGACATGACTCGCGTTTTCCGGACGATCATGACCTGGTCTTCGGTCCTCTTCGGTGGCTTCGCGCTCGCCTCCCTGACCGGGTGGGTGCTCTCCTCTCCCTCGGGTTACACTTGGCGGACCTACCGCCAGTGGATCGGTTGCATCGAGCGCTCCCTTCTTGCGTCCGCTTCTGTCACCGGCACGGCGCCCGCGCTCAGGGTCTGGCAGACCGGGGCACCCGACGCGCTCGGCGAGATCGCCGCCCGCCAGAGTGGATTCCGTACTTTCTACCGTGTGGAAGCCGCGGCCGGTGACGAGCCCGCCTCCTCCCTCTCCGACTACCTCCGCTTCCTGGACGCCATCGTTCTGACGAGCCACGTCCCCGACCGCATCGTCGAACCCGCGGCCGTGCGACGCGGAGACGACGCATACGAAGGACCGGAGCGGGAGCAGGACCGGACGAGAACGATCGAAGGGCGCAAGGTCGCGTTCGGCAAGTGGGTGCGGGATGAGATCGGCTCACAGGACTCCGGCTGGCGCTGGCAGGTCTGCCAGGCCGGTGCCTTCTGGGCGCAGATCGCCTCGAAGGAGCCCGCCCGGTGAAACGGCTTCCCCCGCTCCCTGCTCTCGCGGCGGCCTTCGCCGCGACGGCGCTCGTGTATTTCCTGTCGCCTCTCAGCTTCGATCCCGTTCCCTGGCCGGACGACTCCGCGTTCTTCCTCACCGGAGCGGACTGGATCCGCTGGCCCCCATCGTATCGGATGCACTCTCAGGCGGCGTTCGTACCGAGCTACGACGTGGCGAACTTCAATACGATGCCGGGCCTTCCGCTCCTGTTCGGCGTTTTGAATCAGCTCGGGCTTCGCGGCAGCCACGCCATTCGCCTGCCGGGGATGCTTGCATTCGCGGCCTGGGCGTTTCTCGTCGTCGTGTGGGCGCTCCGCCGGGGGCTTCGACCCGGCACCGCGACTCTGCTGGGAGCCTGCGCGCTCCTCTCACCGTCCGGCCGCTGGGGCGCGATGGTGGTGAGGCCTGAGATCTGGCAGGGCCTCCTGTGGACAGCCATGCTCATGGAAATCGACGGAAAGGCCGGCCGCCCCTCGCGGTGGAGACTTCCGGCGCTTCTCGCCGCCGCGGCCTACGTGCACTTCGAGGCGATCATCTGGGTCCCGGGGGTAGCGGCGGCGCTCGCGCTGCGCGCTCGAGCTCCCAGGCCCGCGGCCCGCGAGCTCTGGGCCGTTACGTGGCGCGTGCTCGTGCTTCTTTCGCCCTGGCTGATCTACGCGCTCGCGCATTGGACCCTCTTCTGGGAACAGATGGACGCCCAGTTCCACCGCCTGGCCGAAGCCCACCCCTACCTGACGTCACCCCACTCCTTTTTCCACTCCCTCTTTCTGCACCTCGGAAATCCGGCGGGCTACCCGAAGTTCTTCAATCTCGGCAAGGGCATCACCTGGGGAGCCCTGGTCGTCTCGCTGGTGCTTTGCGTGAGACGGCGCGAGCCAGCCCAGATCGCCGCGGCGCTGGGGCTCGCGGGCGCCTTCTACCTCTGGGTCACGAAGCCGGAGACCTGGTTCACGGCAATGATCCATTACTCGCTCTGGCCCCTCGTGGCCGTCGCGGGCGGACCCGCGGCCCGCTGGCGGGTCGTGAGCGCGCTGGGGGCCCTTGCGCTTCTGGCCGTTCTCGGGGGTGGGACCGCCGTCGACCAGTGGCGAAAGCTCGGCCGGGTTTACGACTGGCCCACCTACCGCGCGTGGGTCGACTGCATCGACTCCGAGATCGGAGAGCGACGCACGGTCTGGCAGCCGCATGTTCCCGACGCGCTCGTGGAGCTCCGCTCGCGTCGACCCGAGAGAACGGACAGGGACTATACGCGCGCCTCCGATTTCGAGGCACTTCGGGCGAGGGCCGAGGCGCACGCGCTCCAGGTCGACGCGATCGTCCACACTCTCTATCTTCCGGTGGCGAACCTAGGGTTGGAGGAGACGCCCGAAGAAGCGCGCGGAAATCACCGTGGTACAGCGCGTGAGCGGGATCTCGACCTTCTTGCGAACTATCCCTGGCTCCCGTTCCGCGACCTGACCGCCCTTCGCCTCCCCGACCGGTCGCTGCGCGTCTGCCATCAGGGGCCGTTCTGGGCCGCGCTCACGCTTGCACGCGAGCCTTCCGTCTCGACGGAGCCCGTCGGAGAGTCTCGATGAGGGCCATCCACTGGCTCGGCCTGGCGGCGGCTCTGCGGCTGGCCGGAGCGTTTTCAAACCTGAGCTGGGGCCATCCGGACGAGTGGTTCCAGACCGTTGAGTTCGCGAACTCCATCGCGTTCGGATTTTCGAGCCAGACCCAGGAGTATCACCTCCACATGCGCAACCTGAGCTGGCCCGCCCTGCTTTCGGGCCCGCTACGAATCGCCCATGCGCTCTCGCCTGGAGATCCCTGGGTACGGATGCTGGCGGTCAAGCTCTTCACCGCGTCGCTTGACGTCACCGCCCTCGCGTTCGCGGCGCTGCTGATCGGCACCCAGGCACCCACGCGTCGGAACTGGGCATGGGGAATGCTCGTGCTGCCCTGGATCTTCGTCGGCGAGGCCGCGCGCCCGGGCCAGGAGCACCTCTCGGCCCTGGCCTCCCTCTGCGCGGTCGGCTTGCTTGCCGTTCCATCACCCACTCGAGCCTGCCTCGTGCTCGCCGGTGCGGCCTGCGCGTGGATCGGAGTGCTGCGCTACCCTTCGGGCCTTTTCGGAGCGGGGCTTCTGCTCGCGATGGTTCTCCGCGCCACGCGGCTGCGCGCGAAGCCGGACCGCCGCTCCCTCGCGGATCTGGGTTGGCTCCTGGGGGGCGTCGGCCTCGGCGTCGCATCCGGGGGAATCGCCGACTGGCTGTTCTACGGGCGACCCTACGAAAGCCTCTGGATGTACGCCCAGTACAACGTTTTCTCGGGCACGGGCGAGCTGAACTTCGGAACCCAGACCTCCCACGAGGCCTACCTCCCGTTCCTGCGAGGGTCGTTCGGCGGCCCCCTCATCCTGATCGGGATCTCCGGGCTCGTCTGCATCCCGGTCGGAATCGGATTCGGCCTCACGCGCCTCGAGCCGTGGGCCTGGGGCGCGGTGAGCTACCTCGTGGGCCACCTCGCGATCGGCCATAAGGAACCCCGCTTTCTCGCTCCGCTCCTACCCTGGCTCTTCTGGGCGTTCTACGTCGGAGCCGAAAGGCTCGTGCACCGGCTCCCGAAGGTTCGCGAAGTCATCTGGTTGCTGCGGCTCGCGGTCGGGATCACGTTCGCTGCGAACGCGCTCTTCGTCGCACGCGCGGTCTGGGGAGAGCGCTGGCGAGCGTCCTGGAATTACCTCGAGATCGGCGGGTGGCTGAGAGAGCGCCCCTCCTGCGCGGTGGTGACCGTGCGAAGACCGGTCGGAGCGCTCCTTCCCTGGACGGCTCCGACAACGGCGCCGGAGACCCCGCTGGGTTTCTTTCCGGCGGAGCCCCATGCACCCATGAGTGCGTCGCTTGGCTCGAGACCGCTGATCTGGACGCAGCGAGCGCCTGGTTGCTCGGCGGGAAGCAGGGTTCTCCTTCAGCCGACGCGGCCGGAGCCCTTCTGGGAGAAGAGCGGCTGCGAGCTCCTGCCGTCGGGCGTTCTCGGTGTGTTCCCCCGGAGCGCATGGGCCAGACTTCTCAGACGCAACTGGGTCAGTGCTCCCTGGTACGACTGCCCGGCCTCCGTCCTCTCGCTCTTCCCGAAGCAGGAAACGCGACTGACGCTTGCCCGCGGCATGCGCCGAATCGAGGAACTGCCGCCGCTCGGGCTCAGAGGCAGGGATTTTCTCGAGCGAGCCTGGTCGCCGCTGAAGCCCGAGAGCGATCCTTCCCTCAGGGATGGGACCCTGGGGGACTGGTGAGGCGCCGATAAACCACGAAGCGCCCGCCCTGCGAGCGCGCAGTCTCGGTCCAACCTCGCTCACGAGCCGCGTCCGAGAGAAACCTGAGCCAGTCATTTCGGAGGTCCAGGACGAGCCCGTCGGCGAGCCGGGCCGCGCGGTCCGGCAGACCCGTCGCGTCCTTCCCGTTCTCCTTCCAGAGCGCCGACCACGCCTGATCCGGATCGGAGGGAGGCGGAGCGCCGGGAATCTTCAGCTCTCGAAGCTCAGGGAGATGCGCGAGGTGCGCGAGCGTGGGCATCGCGGCGGCGACGACCCTCCCCTCACCCTCGACCGTCGCCAGAAATCGGGCGTCTGCATAGGAGTCGGCGCTCGGCGCGAAGATCCGGAGATGAAGACCGGGCCACCTCCCCGAAGCGCAGAGGGCGAGGAGTAGAAGCCAGGCGACCGTCCGCGGAGGGGCGGGCCAGAGGCGGGCAAGCGCCGAGCAGGTCCCCGCCAAAAGAAACGGAAGAAACACCAGCTCGTAGTGGAAGTTCATGGAACGCTGTGTATGAGCGCCCGAAACGAGGTTCATGACAGCCCCGACGAGCGCGGGCGGCCACCACATGGGCGCCTTCCACGCCACGCAAATGAACGGAAGGGCGAGCCAGAGGAGATACTTGAGCCCCGAGCCCGTCGAAATCGGCTGTAGAAGCGCCAGGCCGAACTCCAGGGGCGAGCTCAGGAGCTTTACCAGTATCTCCCATGGAGTGGACCCAAACCGAGCGAGGCGGGTAGCGATCTCGCTGCCCGCTCCCGAGGTTTGCGAAAAAGCCGGAAGAATCCAGCCTACTTCCAGCACGCCCCATGCGATCGACATCACCGCCACGCCCGCTGCGACAAGCTTGCGGCGCGGGCCGAAGCCGCAGTGGGGGTCGAGCCAGATGGGAATCGCAAGAAACGCCGCAAGGAAACCGACGTTCTCCTTGCAAGCGAGGGCAGAAACGAGACCCGATCCCAGAAGCGCGAACGAGCCGCGAAAAACGCCGATGCACGCGACCGAGAGGGCAGCGAAGGCCAGGTGATCTTCGCGCAGATCCCAGAACGCGGCATTTCTGAAGCCCCGGCTGCAGAGGAAGAGCGCGACCCCCCAGAGCCAGGCGCCCCGGAGTCGTCCGAGCGGGCCCCAGCGAAGCAGGGCCCCGACCGACGCCGCGAGCAGAATCGCCTCGAGGAGAAAGAGCGCCTCCGCTCTCCAGCTCCAGCCGCGAAGTACTGCGCCGAGCGGGGCGAGCGCCAGAAGCGAGAACGAGAGGTGCTCGCCGAGATAACTCCCGCCTTCGCAGACATCGCACTTGAGCGCGCCAACCGGACCGGACCACGGATAGTGGACCGCCTGATGAATGAAGGCGACGTCGAAGCCGTGCGTGGAAAGACTCCAGTGCCGGAAGCAGTGCACTAAAAACGCGCCGAGGGCGAAAGCGCCTAGAACGACGATCGTTGCCCGTGGCGCGATCGTGGGTAGAAGCGCGCGACGGAGAGTTCGCCGAGCAAGATCCCACAAACCCGTAGCCGGAAGGGGCCCTCCCCAGCGAAGGCGCGTGAAAACGAGAGCCACGAGCGCGAAGGCCCAGAGATCGACCGACGAAACCTCGAGCTGCCAGCCTTCGCCTCGAAAGAGCCAGCCGCCCGTCGCAACGAGCACTCCGCAAAGACCGGCCAGCAGGAAGATCAGCGCGTCCAGGGCGCTAAAAATCATCGATCAAGCCCGGTCAGAGAAAGGGCGAGCTCACGCTCCCGAGGCAGGCCCTCCTCGACCAGGAGCGCGA
Source organism: uncultured Bacteriovoracaceae bacterium (assembly GCA_964372615.1). Lineage (GTDB taxonomy): Bacteria > Bdellovibrionota > UBA1018 > UBA1018 > UBA1018 > CAYJTX01. Next base: position 7,733 of record CAYJTX010000023.1, read on the forward strand.
CCCGGTAGACGAGCCTCGAGCCGCTGACCCACCAGCGCAGATGAAACTCGCCGCGCGCGACGGCTCCCACCCAGGGGTCCTCGCTCCTCTCCAGATTGGAGAATATCGGCTGGCCCAGTCGCGCTTCCAGATCCCTCGCGATCCGTGTGGCCTCCAGGGCGAGTCCGGCGACTTCCTCCGAATCGACCGGGATTCGCTTTCGCCATTCAACCTCGGCAATCCGACCCGACCTGACCTTCACCTCAAGGGTTCCATCGGAGCCCCAGCTCCCGCCGACGACCGGGTGTCGGAATGAGGCACAGGTCCAGACCTCACCTCTGCGCCACCACTGTGGGCACTGGACCTTCGAGAGACTCTCGACAGACTCACCGCGGCGAACTGGCAGGTAGGGCGTGAAATCACCCGACCCGATTTCCACGGGACCGGGGGCAACTCCGCCCTTCTGGCATGCCGCGACGAAAACCGCGGAGACCAAAATCCATCCGACCCGAGACATCCTCTCTTGCACGCGAGCCTCCCGGCTCGACGAATAAACGATCGCCCGTGGAATGACCACCCTTGACGCACCACATCCCCCATCCTAAAACCAAGGCGACCATTATAAGGTAGCCGGAAGCGCGTCCTTCCATGCACAAGTTCAGTTATCTCAAGAGCCAGAACGCGGGTTACATCGACCAGATGTTCGCGCAGTACCTCGCGAATCCCGATTCGGTCGACGACTCGTGGAGGTTTTTTTTCGAGGGCATCGAGCTCGGCGCCCAGGTCGCTCCCGAGGCGAAGCCCAACGGACACGCCGAGGACGGGGCGTTCGACCTCAGCTCCGAGGCGAAGGTAGCCGACCTGATCGCGGCGTACCGGGAGTACGGCCGCCTGGTCGCCGACATCGACCCGCTCAACACGCCCCCAGCCACACATCCTCTTCTCGAGCTGGCGCGGTTCGGACTCGCCGACGCCGATCTCGACCGATCTTTCACGGCAGGCCGGCTGATCGGCATCGGCCCGGCGAAGCTGCGAGAGATCCTCACGGCGCTTCGCGAAACCTACTGTCGCTCGATTGCTGTCGAGTTCACGCACATCGACGACCCCTCCTCGCGCCTCTGGCTTCAGCAGAAGATGGAGGCGACTAGAAACCGGCCGACCCTGGACCCGGCTACCCGGAAGCTGATCCTGAAGCGCCTCACGGAGAGCGAATCGCTCGAGCGCTTCCTTCACACGCGTTACGTCGCGCAGAAGCGCTTCTCCCTCGAAGGAGGCGAGTCCACGATCCCGGCGCTCGACTGCATGATCGAGGTCGGCGCCGACCTCGGGGCGAAGGAATTCGTGCTCGGCATGGCCCATCGCGGTCGACTCAATGTCCTGGTGAACATCTTCGGAAAGAAACCCGAGCACGTCTTCGTCGAATTCGAGGGAACCTACAAACTCGATACCGCCATGGCGGAAGGAGACGTCAAGTACCATAAGGGATACTCAGCGGACCCGCTTACCCGCGGGGGCCATCAAGTTCACCTTTCGCTCGCTTCCAACCCCAGCCACCTGGAGTTCGTCAATCCGGTCGTCGAGGGGGTCGCGCGCGCGAAGCAGACACGCCTGGACGACAGGGAGCGCACGAAGGTCATCCCGATCCTCATTCACGGCGACGCGGCGTTCGCAGGCCAGGGAGTCTGCTACGAAACGCTGAATCTCTCGCAGCTCGAGGGATACTGCACCGGAGGCACGCTGCATCTGGTGATCAACAATCAGGTCGGGTTCACCACCTCGCCCCAGGACGCCAGGTCGACGACCTACTCGACGGATCTCGCCAAGATGCTCGAGTCGCCGATCTTCCACGTGAACGGCGATGACCCCGAGGCCGTCTGGTATGTGTCCCGGCTGGCCACCGAATACCGGCAGAAGTTCAAGTCGGACGTGGTCATCGACCTGATCTGCTACCGGAAGCACGGCCATAACGAAGGGGACGAGCCCTCCTTCACGCAGCCGCTCATGTACAAGAAGATCAAGACGCATCCTTCGACCCGCGAGCTCTACGAGAAGGCGCTCTCCGCGGCCGGGCTCGTGCCGGAGCCAGACGCCAAGGCTCTCGTCGACGAAGCCATGGCGAAATTCTCGTCGGCGCAGGAGCTGGCCCGCGAGAAGAAACCGAATCCGCATCAGTCGGTCTTCGAAGGAGCCTGGAAGGGGCTTCGTCAGCCCACCGAGAAGGACCTCTTCAAACCTGCCAAGACGGCCGTCGACGAGAAGGCCCTGAGATCGATCGCCGAGCGAATCAACCGGATGCCCCCGGGCTTTCACCTGCACCCGAAGCTCGGGCGCTTCTTCGAAGCCCGCGCCAAGGCCGTGGCCGACGGCATAGGCATCGACTGGGGGAACGCGGAAACGCTCGCCTACGCGACGCTCGTTGCCGAAGGCCATGCCGTCAGACTCTCGGGGCAGGACGCCGAGCGGGGAACTTTCACTCATCGCCACTCCGTGCTGAGCGACTCGGAAACCGGCGAGCGGCACACGCCCCTTCACCACGTCAAGGACGGTCAGGCGCTCTTCGCCGTTCATAACAGCCACCTTTCCGAAGTCGCGGTCCTCGGGTTCGAGTTCGGGTACTCGCTCGCCTATCCCGAGTCCCTCGTGATCTGGGAGGCTCAGTTCGGCGACTTCGCGAACGGAGCACAGGTCATCATCGATGCGTTTCTTGCGAGCGCCGAATCGAAATGGCAACGCATGAGCGGTCTGGTGCTCCTCCTCCCGCACGGCTACGAGGGCCAGGGCCCGGAACATTCGAGCGCCAGGCTCGAGCGGTTTCTCCAGCTCTGCGGCCGCAATAATCTCTTCGTCTGCAACCTCACCACGCCCGCACAGATCTTTCACGCTCTCAGGCGCCAGGTGATCTGGGACTTCCGCAAACCCCTCATCGTCATGTCGCCGAAGAGCCTGCTCCGTCATTCCCAGGCCGTCTCGAAGATGGCCGATTTCACGCAGGCTGGCTTCCAGGAGGTGATCGACGACGCGCGCCTTGAGGAAGCCTCCGTCGCCAAGAAGGCGAAGCGGGTCCTCCTGTGCTCGGGAAAGCTCTACTACGAGCTGGTCGCGGAGCGCGAAGCCAAGTCGAGGACCGACGTGGCGGTCGTCAGGCTCGAGCAGCTTCATCCCTGGCCGGCCGCCCGGCTCGAGGCCTTGTTGGCGCGGTATCCCGCGGCCAAGGACCTCGTCTGGGTCCAGGAGGAGCCGCGAAACATGGGCGCCTGGTCCTTCGTTTTCAATACCTGGAGCGGCGGGCTCGACGACTTCCGCGAAAGGGCGGGCTCGCGGGCGATCCGCTACGTCGGCCGCGAGATCGGCGCCGCCTCGGCCGTCGGTTCACATAAAGTCCATGAAGAGGAGCAAAGGGCCATCGTTCAAAAGGCCTTCGCCTAGAATATGAAACACAATGTCGTCGCACCGAGCGTCGGAGAATCCATCACGGAAGTCAGCATCCTCAAGTGGGCCAAGCAGAGCGGCCAGGCGGTGGGAGTCGGAGAGCTCCTGCTCGAGATCGAATCAGACAAGGCGACCGTCGAGATCGTCGCTGAAAAAGCGGGCGTTCTCGAGGTGCTCAAGGCGCCTGGCGAGCGAATCCCGATCGGCGCCGTGGTCGGCGTCATCGACGACTCCGCGAAGCCGACCGCCGGAGCGTCACCCGTCCAAGCGAAGTCTCAACCTACGGCGGCGGTCGCCGCCGGCCCGGCCGTTCCAGCGACAGGAGGTCCTACCGTGAACACCCCTTCCCCCTCGAGTGTCATGATGCCGTCAGCGCGGAAGCTCGCCGCGGAGCAGGGCCTCGATCCCTCGCGAGTCGAGGGAACCGGAAAGGGCGGAAGAGTCACCAAGGGCGACGTGATTCAGCAGTCCCGGGGGGCGCCGGCGGTGGTCGATCGCCCGGGAGACCGACGGGTCCCGATGACCCAGCTCCGGGTGCGCATCGCCGAGCGCCTGGTGCAGGCCCAGCACACGGCGGCCATCCTCACGACGTTCAACGAATGCGACATGTCGGCGGTCATGGCGCTGAGGAACAAACACAAGGAAGCCTTCAAGGCCAAGCACGGCGTCGCGCTGAGCTTCATGTCGTTCTTCGCGAAGGCGACCGTAGCGGCCCTGAAGGCGATTCCCGAGGTGAACGCGTCGATCGACGGGCGCGACACCGTCTACCACGACTACCAGGATCTCGGCATCGCGGTCGGCTCCGAGCGTGGCCTCGTGGTCCCGGTGGTTCGAGACGCGGGCAATCTCACCTTTCTCGGCATTGAGAAGGAAATCGCGCGGCTCGCCGAGAAAGCGCGGGCAGGGAAGCTCTCGATCGCGGACCTCTCGGGAGGGACTTTCACCATCTCCAACGGCGGCACCTACGGCTCGCTGATGTCGACCCCGATCCTGACGCCTCCCCAGGCCGGCATCCTCGGCATGCACAAGATCCAGGAGCGCCCGGTGGCCATCGGAGGGAAGGTCGAGATTCGCCCGATGATGTACCTCGCGCTCTCGTACGACCACCGGCTCATCGACGGCAAGGGCGCGGTCACCTTCCTCGTGACCTTGAAAGAGCACCTCGAGCAGCCCGAGAAGCTCGGGTTCGAGGCCTGAGATGGCCGAATCCTTTGACCTGCTGGTGATTGGCGGCGGCCCCGCGGGCTACGTGGCGGCGATCCGCGCCGCGCAGCTCGGAATGAGCGTGGCCTGCGTCGAGAAGCGCAAGGCGCTCGGCGGCACCTGCCTCAACGTGGGCTGCATCCCCTCGAAGGCGCTGCTGGATTCGAGCGAGCACTACGCGCACACACTGAAGAAGCTCTCGAAACACGGTGTCGTCGTCGGCGAGGTGAAGCTCGACCTCGCGCAGATGCTCAAGCGCAAGGACACGATCGTTCGCCAGCTCACGGGCGGCATCGCCGGGCTCTTCAAGAAGAACAGAGTCGAGTGGGCGCAGGGCCACGGCAGGTTGGCGGGGAAGGAAGGCGAGTCGCTGCTCGTGTCCGTCCAGGGAGACGGAGCCGCGCGGCGCCTTCTCGCGAAGCGCGTGCTGCTCGCGACCGGCAGCGAGCCGACCCAGCTCCCGTTCCTTCCGTTCGACGGAAAACGCGTGATCAGCTCGACGGAGGCGCTGGAGCTCGCGGCCGTACCCAAGCATCTCGTCGTGATCGGAGGGGGCGTGATCGGGCTCGAGCTCGGATCGGTCTGGGCTCGCGTGGGAGCCAAGGTCACCGTCATCGAGTTCATGGACCGAATCCTTCCGGGTGTCGACCGCCAGGCAGGGGCCGAGCTCTTCAAGGCTCTCACCAAGCAGGGCCTCGAGTTCCGGCTCTCGTCCAAGTGCCTCGGCGCCCAGCAGAAGGGGCCTTGGGTCGTCGTCGAGGCCGAGGACACGATCGCGAAGCAGAAATTCGCCCTCGAGTGCGATGTCGTCCTCGTCGCGACCGGCCGCAGGCCGTACACCGAGAATCTCGGGCTCGAGACCGTCGGGATTCAGCCCGACAAGGCCGGGCGGCTCGAGATCGACTCCCATTTCGCGACGTCGGCGGCCGGCGTCTGGGCCGTGGGCGACCTCGTGCGGGGGCCGATGCTCGCGCACAAGGCCGAGGAAGAAGGTATCGCGGCGGTCGAGCTCATGGCCGGGCAGGCCGGGCACGTGAACTATGAGGCGATCCCGAACGTCATCTACACCTGGCCCGAGCTCGCCTCCGTGGGAGCCACCGAGGAAGAGCTCAAGGAGGCAGGCGTATCTTTCAAGGTCGGGACCTTTCCGTTCATGGCCAACGGCCGCGCGAAGGCAATGGACGAGACCGAGGGGCTGGTGAGGATTCTGGCGGACTCCCAGACCGACCGCGTCCTCGGTGTTCACATCGTCGGACCCCGCGCGAGCGACATGATCGCGGAGGCCGTTGCCATGATCGAGTTCAAGGCCTCCGCCGAGGACATCGCCCGCACCTGCCACGCCCACCCGACGCTCGCCGAGGCGGTGAAGGAAGCCGCGCTCGCGGTGGACAAGAGACAGATTCATCTCTAGCGGCAGTCATGCTGTCAAGTGAGCGGCACAGACGAGCGATCCGACTCAGCCCGAAAGCCCCCGCACGATCGCGTCGATCTGCTGGCGATGGAGGAACTGATGAGAGGCCATCACGAAGCGCCATTGCGTGGCCGTGATGGGCCCGAACCAAGGATGCCGATGCCTGAGCGGCGAGGCACGATCGCCGACCTCGACCTCGAGTCGCGGGGGAACGTCCGTCATGAATTGTCGAAACGCGGCAACGGCTTCCTCGCCGCGCAGATTCCCCTTCGGCTTGGCCTTCGCTATGTCGACGTCGATCGAAAGGTTCCGGCCGTGGCTCAGCTCGAAGATGATGTCCCTCATGAAGCTGCCCGTGAAGTGCAGATGCTCGAGGGTCTGCGCGACTGACCAACGCCGAGAGCTGTCCTCGAGACCGCGAAGCCTTTCGATAAGCACCGGCTCGTCGAGGCGATCCGGCGAAACTCGGCCAACCGCGTCGAGGACGCGGCGCCCTTCGCGCTCGAAGAGGCGCGCGCTCCCCGCCCAGCCCAGCCGCCGGCCCACAACCGGAAGGAGCCAATATCGGAGGTAGAGATGTTCGAAGACGGGCAGCCCCGCCCCGGGTGGGGCGAGCTGAACTGGATTCACCGCTGAGTCTGGTTCCATGCGTTCGCGTAAGCCTGCGTCCGAAGAGGGTTTCCGGTCAAGCTGCATATTCCGATGCTTCTGGAGCCGGATCAACTCTCTGACATTCCTCAAATCTTGACCTCATGTGGAGGGGGTTTTCGTCCGAAAAGAGAGGGAAGAAGATGAGGAAGCCGAAATCCAGGAGGGCCGCTTGAGCATCAGTCACCGCCCCCCCCTGATCGTCGACCCGGAGCAGGTATTCCTCGAAACCCTCAGACAGGATCCGCTCGCGAGTCACGTCAAGCCCGAGCTCGCGGACAATGGAAAGATCGCCCAGGCGCTGCTCGGGGACCCGAATCGGCCGCTCTCCGGAGTCTTCGTGAACCTGGCGACCCAGAATACGCACGGAGCCTCGGTGATCCGCTTCGCGCACGCCCATCGCCCGGCGCTCCCCGTCTTCGTCATTCACAATTCCGATGCCATTCCAACAGAGAGTGAAATTCGAAGCCTGCAGGTCATCAAGGCCGTTCCGAAGCCCATCACCCTCTCCCAGATCATTGAACTCCTCGCGCCAACCGCTCGCGGCTTCGACAGCGAGCTCACCATCGACTCCGCGAAGAAGAAGAGCACGGATCAGGTCGGGCAGGAGGTCACCGAAAGCGACGTGAAGTTCGTGCCGATCCGCGCCGACGATTTTCTCAGCGGGAGTCAGTGCGCCTTCGACCTGTATGTGCAGCTGCCGTCCAATCGGTACCTGAAGCTGCTCCAGGCTGGAGAGTCCTTCGACCCGAAGAGACTTGAGACCTTTCTCTCCAAGGGAGTCACTCACTTCTACATCCGGAAGGACAGCCAGGAGCGCTACCTGGCGTTTTGCGACACGGTCGCGACTTCACTCCTGAAGAGCCAAAGGGCCACGGTGGATCTGAGAGTCTCCCATACCCTCAACCACGGCCAGGAGACGCTGAGCTTCCTCAAGAACTACGGCCTCTCGGAGACGAGCCTGGGCTATGTCACCCACTATATCGATAACCTCAGTGACCTGGTCAAGACGCTCAATACGAACCCGGACGCGCAGCTGAGCGGATTCCTCGCGGATCTAGCCGGGTACGAGCACGGCGTCTCAGCGTCGATGCTGGCTTCGCTCCTGATCAAGCCCCTGGACATCCAGTCCAGCCAGGCGCTCAGGGTCGTAGGCGTTGCGACGCTTCTGCACGACATCGGCCTGAGCCAGCTCCCGCCCGAGACGCGTGACGAGGACGAGAGCAAGATGAGCAAGGAGGTGCTGGCCCAGTATCACCAGCATCCCATCATCGGCGCGGAGTCGCTGCGGCCGGTTCCGGGAATTGAGCCGGCGGCGATCCAGGCCGTCGCCCAGCATCACGAGCGCAGAAACAAGAAGGGCTTTCCCTCCCGTGTCGGGGCCGGTCACATCAACCGCATCGCCGAGATCGTCGGAATCTGCGACGAGTTTTCACGCCTGATCAAGCGCGCGACTACGGATCCATCGATCCATCCTCTCAAGGTAATGGAGCTGATGGTGTTCGACGGATTCTCAGTGGCTGTGGTGGGCGCGTTCCGGTCGACGTTCTGCGCTCAGCGACCCGGCGCCCGCAAGGCGGCGTAGCCCTTCGGCGGCTGGAAATAGGCGTCGTCGAGTTTCGAATCGACGACGTTGGTGACCGACGACTCCACGAGATACCCTTCCGGAGTCAGCATCCGCTGGCGGATCCAGGGTACCTCGCGCAGCGCCTGGGAGCCCGGCCGCCAGAGCATGATCTGGTACTCGCCCTTCGGAGAACCCAGCGCTCCTTTGTAGACGCGACACGGGATCCCGCCCACGGACTCGGAATCCACCTTCCTGAAACCATTCTTCTCCAGGCACCGCTCGATGTCACCGGTGCCGCAGAAATGCGCCCCGCTCTGCCCGCTCTGGGCGGACGACCCCGCGGACTCGCTGTAGGCCTTGGAGCCGTGAACGATGACGACATTCTTCCGGGAACGGGAATCGAAGATCGTCGACAGTCGGAATGGATTTTCGAAGTCGACTCGAGTCTTCGCTGCTTTCATCCCGAGCTTGCCGTCGAGCCTGATCTTCTTCCCCTTCAGCGTCGCTGAAACCGTCAGGAGGCCAGTCCAATCCGCCTCCGCCCACGAGCTGGGGAGAAACAGGACCGACGCCAGCAGACCCAGGTAAAATCGTCGAAACCCCAGCATCGCTCTATTTTTCATCTAAATACTTAAAACAAAAGGGTTAACATAATTATTTGCTAAAACTTATTTTATTAATTAATATTAATAATTAAGGCGAATAGGAGATTAGATCATGCGAGACCCACGAGTACTTCGAATCAAGCCGGTCTCGGTTGCAGGGCTGCTTGCCCTGGGTATCGCCTTGGACCTCGCCGGTTGCTCGAAGTCCCCCACTGATTCAGCCTCCTCAGCCGGTCCTCAGGGTCAGGACGGTGCCGAGAAAGCTGCGCCGTTAACCACGACCGGCGCTGACACACCGAGAAGGGCCCTCAGCCCGAAGGACGAGCTTGCCTCCATCACCCGCGGGGCCACCGCGCAACCGGTCGCCGCCCCCCCCGAGCCCGAGTGCTTTACCGAAACCTACAAGCACCCGAAGGCTGACGGCCACGGGCGGGCATCGGACTGCCTGAACCACCAAAACCTAATCCGCTTCGCCCGCGAGGCACGAGACGCAAGATCCGTGTGCGTCCGGG
>CAYJTX010000024.1:0-9843 GCA_964372615.1 uncultured Bacteriovoracaceae bacterium
TCTCGAGGAACTGTCGCGTGTAGGTGGAGAGACTCTCGACGTACCTGCGCTGCCCCTCGGCGTAGAGAGTGTCGAAGGCGAGCGAGCTCTTTCCGCTCCCGGAGAGGCCCGTAATGACGGTGAGCTTTCTGGCCGGAATCTCAAGGGAGAGATTCTTGAGGTTGTTCTGGCGCGCGCCCTGGATTCGGATCGGCTTCTTCATAAGTTGGCCGGTTTTTCGCTGCCCGGAGAATCCCGCAGCTTAGCGGGGCGTTGGAAAACCGGCCAGTGTCGACTTCTTGGGCAGTTCGCGCAGTGTCGGAATGACACCACAACTCATTGAAACTACGGAGAAACGAGGCCTTGGAGAGGGTGCCCTCGGTGGCATCCGGCTTGCTCAATGCGGGTCGGCTTTCCTGAGCTGGAGGCTCGTAACATGAGGCACTGTTTATGAAGCGTATGTGGTTTGGCTGTGGACTCGGGCTGGGCGTCGCCACTCTCTCCATCGCGCTCGGGTCCGTTCCCGGCCGCGGACGCGTGACCGACGATACGGTGATCTACGAAAACCTCTCCGAAATTCGCGTGCCCAAGCAGGGCGACCTCAATTTCGACACGGATATCGCGCGACTCGCGTCGATCGAAGGACGCTACCGCGAGAACCTTCCCTCGCTTCGGGCTCCGTACCAGGCCGCGATGAAGCGAATCGGCGACCAGAAGTACAGCTACCGCGGGAGCCCTTCCCGCACGCCCGACAAGAAGACTTCTTCCCGCTAATCCCGGGCGCCCCCGGGGAAAGGCACTCCTCTCTTGGAAAATCAGCAGAAGCAGGGTTATTCCCTTGGATCGATGGCGAGCTCGCTCAAGTGGATCGGTGGAGTCGGCGCCTTCGCGCTAGCGAGTGCGGGCGCTGTGCACGCCTCCACCCCCCGCTTCGAGCAGGACGTCGCCTGGAGCGCTTTCTATCGGGGCAACACACACACGCACTCCCTGCGGAGCGACGGCGACAGCGCGCCTGAGGCGGTCGTGGGCTGGTACCGCGACAACGGGTACCAGTTTGTCGTGCTGACGGACCATAACCGGGCCGGCGCCGCGCGCGAGTTCGCGTCGCTCGAGACCGATGCCTTCCGGGTGATCACGGGTGAGGAGGCGTCGTTCTCCTCCCCGAATCCGCGCGGAGATTCCCCCAAGAACCTCTCCGTCCACGTCAACGCGCTCTGTTCCACGAGCACCGTGGGGGGCCGCAACATGAGCCCCGTCCGTGTGGCGCTTCAGGAAGCGATCGACGGCATCGTCGCCCAGCCGGGCGCGGTCGCGCAGATCAATCACCCGAATTACGAGTGGGCGCTGACCTACGACGACATTCTCGCGGCCACCGGCGTTTCCGTGATGGAGGTGGCCAACCAGCATCCCGCCGTCGCCAACGGGGGCGACGCGCGCCACCCTTCGGTCGAGAAGCTCTGGGATCGTCTCCTCACCGCCGGCAAGCGCATCTACGGAGTCGCGAGCGACGACATGCATGACCTCGTCCGCGATCCGGGATTCGCGCCCCGTCGCCCTGGCAAGGGGTGGGTTCAGGTCGCGTCAGATACGTTCACTGATGAGGGGATTTGCGCCGCCATCGCCGCCGGGCGGTTTTACGCGAGCACGGGCGTGGAGCTTTCCGAGATCCGCGTGGCGGGTGGAGCGATGGAGCTGCGGATTCGTGCTCCTGAGGGCGAGCTCGTGACCGACTTTCTAGGGACGGACGGGAAGGTGCTGGCGTCGGTGCCGGGCCTCTCTCCGCGCTACGAGCTTCGGGCAGAGGATCAGGGATACGTTCGGGCCCTTGTGCGCGGACCGGGCGGGGCGCGCGCCTGGGTGCAGCCGGCGTGGGTGGCCGGCGAGTAGTTTGCCCGGCCCCGAATCCCTCTCGGAACGGATTTCAGGCCTGAGCAAAGGGTTGTGAGGTCTCCAATCCCTCTGTTTCAGGGATTCGAGGCCTGACAGATTCAGCGTAGCTCCGCGGGCGGGTCCTTGCCCACCACGCCCGAGACTCCGTCTGGCACTTCAATAGAGCGGGCTGAATGCCCCGTAGCCAGGAAAACGCGGCGGAATCCCATGGCCGCCGCGCGTACGGCGAGATCTTCGCCGCGCACGCCTTGTCCGAGCTCGCAGTCGATGTAAACGCTCGAGTCGCGGTCCAGGCGTTCGGCGGCCCCGAGGAACTCGGCTGCGCAGCTGAAGGCGCGAAGGGATACCGCTCGTGCTTCGATCTTCCAGGAGAGGCGAACCAGCGGGTCGTCGTCGACGAGGACGACTGTCCGAGAACGCGCTCTCGGTCCGAAGCGAATCGGAACTCTGGCGGCCAGGGCTTTAGGCAAGAGCCGGACTCCAGCCGCGCGGCACGCCGCGATCACGGTCGGGTCGTCTTCCCGGCTGGTGACCAGGATCGTTCGGGATGCGAACCCCAAGGCTACGGCCCGGTCCAGGCCGCTTTCGCTCTCCCTTTGCAGCTCGTAGTCGACGAGGAAAAGGCGCCGGTCGGGTTCTTTCCCGGTCGCCCAGGAAGAGAAGCGTTCTCCCCGTGAATGATGAACGAGGTGCGGTGCGTCTCCGCCCGGCTCGGACGAGATCCGAGATTCCCACACTTGATGAATGGACGGGTCGTCGTCAACGATCACGACCTCCTCGAGCCCGGAGAGATCCAGCTCGGGCGGAAGCGCCACCGGTGGCTCGACCTGCGGGAGGTGGATCCGCACCCGAGTGCCGCCGCCTTCGGGCACGATCACCTCCAGCCGTCCCCCGGCTTCCTCAGCCGCGAGGCGGGTCTGGTAAAGCCCCAGCCCGCTGCCGGAGGGTTTCCCGAAGGTCGCGCCACGCTCGCCGACTCGAGTCCGGATCTCTTCTGGGATCCCAGGCCCGTCGTCGGCGATCTCGAGCACGATGTCCGTCGGGGAGGCCCGGTCCAGCTGCACCCGGATTCCGCCGCGCGACTGAAGCGCCTCGATCGCGTTGTCGATCACGTTGGAGATCGCCCGACCGAGCGCCTCGCGGCGGGCCTTGACGTAGGCGGCTTCCAGCTCGGGCGTGGCGTCGGTCGAGATTTCGAGAGGATCCTCCTCGTGCCGAAGACGCTTTTCCGCCGCGATGCCTTGGACGAGCGCCCACAGCCGAAGGGGTCGGACGAGAGCGTTCGTGGGCTCCTGCTGCTTGCTGGCCAGGTCATCCGCGATCGTCCGGACGCGGTCGACGATTCCTCGAAGCAGGATCCGCCTCTCCTCCGGCAGGTCGCCGCTCAGTCGCCCGAGCGCCTCGAGCGAAGCGAGCGGCGAGCGGAGGTCGTGCGCGACCTGCGCGGCCAGGCGGCCCCTTTCGAGATCCGTCTTGTGCTTCTCTGATTCCGCTCTCAGGGCGTCGAGGCGGCGGCCGAAGGCGTCGATCGCGGGCCGCTTCCCGGCGCCGGCGGCGCAACCACGTGATGGCTCCCGCCCCCAGCGCGGCAGTCAGGGCGCTCGCGAGCCAAGCGAGCGGGTCGTCCGGTCGGTGGCGCGCCGAGGCCACTACGACGGTTTCGGGATCCCAGCCTGGAAGAAGCTCGTGGTGCGTGATGCCTACCGGTCCCAAGGGCCCCTTGGGGGGCGCGGCGCAGACGGACTCCTGCGAGGGGCCCAAACCCGGCACGAGCTCGGGGGCCGAAGCGATTCTCAGGCTCCTTTGAAATCGCTGGACCTCTTTATCTACGACAAGGTCGCTCACTATCCTTTCGTGAAAGCCATTCGAAAGAAGCTCTCGGAGCTGGGAATAGACGTGAATGTCACGCTCCTGAACCCGGCGGAGAGAGAGGGCCCCGACTATCAGAGGTTCTACAAGAGCGACTATGACCTGGTTTCTTCTCTTGCCGGCGTCAACGACCCGGACCCCGACAGCGCGTGGCGGTACATGATGCAAGAGCACCCGGGGGAGAAAAAGCCCGTTTCGGTGGAGGAGCTCGACGCGGCCCTGCTGGATGCCGACCGCGCGAGCCGCGAGAAGCGTTACCACGCATTCGAGCGGCGCAACGTGGAGAACCCGTTCTTCTTTCCGCTCCGGATGGTGGGCAGCAAGGTGCTCGTGCGGCCGCCGCTCCTGCCGCCGGAGGACGGGCAGTTCGAGTGGGGGGTTCAGCTCTGGAAGTTCCGGATGGCGGGAAAGTAGGAGGGCGGTCCCCTTGGATCGAGGGGGCGCTTCCTCGCACTCTTCAGGGCGCGGCCGAGCGGCTCCTGGGATTTCACGGCAAGTGCCGATGGGCAACGCTCGCCCCCGCGCCGTCGCTTCCGGATCACCGGATCTCTCTGGTGCTTCTGTCTCCTGGGGGTGATCCGGCGAAGACCTACACGGGCTGCGCTGTCGGGAAGCTGCGAGGAAGGCTCCCGGTCATGTCGCTCATGGAGGCGCTGGAGTCCCTGGCTCTGGATGACGCCGGCAGCCCCGCGCGGAGCCGCCACGGAGTGGCCGCGCACTTCACGGAGGCCGAGGCGCGGCGAGGCGCCTACGGAGAGCTCGTCGAGCGTGATGCCTTTCTTTACCATTGGATGACGGAAAGGCCGGGTCGAGCGGTGGCTTCGCCGGCGGGAGTCCGCGTGATCGAGCTCGAGAGCGCGGACGTCGCGTGGAGCGTGTGAGTTGCGGCCTCGCGCGACGTGCGCCGGGGCTGCTGGCACCTGGGGTTAGGGGCCGCCGCCTCCCGCGATCGGGCGGCCGAAAAGGCGCTTCGAGAGTGGACCATGGGACTTCACGCCCATGAAGTGGCTGGCGGGTGCCCGACTCCGTCCGACCCGGGAGCGGATGTGATTGCGAGGCACCACCGCCTCTCTGGGGGCCGCGAAGTCGGGGCGCTCCTGGAATGGATCCTTTCCGGGCCTGCTCCTGAGTGGGCTGACGCGGCGTCTGTGTCGGAGCGGAGCGCGGTCTTTCAGCAGCTGCCCTCCAGAGATCGCCGCTATCGGGTCGTCCAGGCTTCGCACCCCTCCCTTTTGCCGCTCCTCTTCGGCGCAGAGTTCGAGAGGGCGGCGGTGGGTTGGCCGGCCCGGGAGAGGATCCGCGCGGCGATGCCCGAGGAGGCTCGGTTTCATCCCCGAGGAGGGGTATTGCCACATCCCTTTGACTGATGCGTGTAGGCCCCGAGACGGGAGTCGCCCAGTCGAAGGAGGACAGCGTGGAGAGCCGGGCCGGGTATCGCGTCCAGCGCACTTTCACGGACGGAATCGGCCCGCACCGAGGTACATCGGGCGATGAGGCCCCGGTCCTTCCATCCCTGGCGATGGGCGGCCGCGACGAAGAGCCTTCGCGCGAAAGATCGACTCCGGATCCGCTCGACGGGAGAGCGGGTCGCGAGCGCCGCAGCGCGGGCAATGGTCTCGAGGGGGACGGATGGGATTTCACGAAGGGGCGCAGCTCGAGGAAACGGCGTTCCCGAGGAGCGGACGCTCGGATCGGAAGACACGTAGGCGTGGTGGCGCTCAGCGAAATGGGTGGGGGAATGGCCCAGCGCCGACGCGAGGCGGTCAGCGGAGACCCAGGGATCGGCGACCGCGCCGCAGACGTCCTGGTGAGTGGACCAGGTCCACTCCAGCGGATCTCGGCAGAGGCCCTTGCGGCAGGGATTGAGCGCGACGTATCGCACCTGGCGCTGCAGGTGGAAGCGGTCCGGGATGAGAGTTGGAGGGGGCGTGGGTGCCCAGGATCCCGGCTCCCACGCCTTCAGATGCGTGAGCCGACCGATCAGGCGAGCGAGGGTCAGTCGGTCGGCGCGCGGGTTCTCTGTAAACGTCAGGATATGGAGATGATCCGGCATGAGCACGGCTGAGCATGCTGAAGGAAACGCATTCTGAATGCGCTTCCAGAGCCAGCGGCATATTTCCTCCTGAAGGCAGGGCTTGAAACCGAATCGGGTCCTGGCGACGAGGTGAATCCACATGGGGTTCCCTATCTGCAAGGGACTTGCCCCGGCTTGAATCCCTCAGGGAACGGATTTCAAGCCTGCGCAAAGGGTTGTGCGGACTCGAGCCCCTCAATTTGAGGGATTCGTCGCCTGGCAGACTTCAGGACGGTCCGTCGCGCTCCCGGACTTAGCGAAGCTCGGCCTCCGGATTCGCGAAAATCTTCTGGATCGCCTTGGACATGTTCGCGGCGTGCACCCCGTCGATCAGCCGGTGGTCGAAGGTCACGCAGAGTCGGATCATGCGCGCGACCACGATCTGGCCGTCGCGAACTACAGGCATGTCGCGCGCGGCGCCGAGGGCGATCAGCAGTGGCACGCGTGAGTAGGGCACGAGCGGCGCGAACGCCGTCTGGAGGCCGAGCGACCCGACGTTGGTGATCATGAGGCTCCCGAACGGATCGCGCGGGCTGCCGAGCAGCGGGCTCCAGAGGTTGAGCGAGTACATGATGAACCCGGCGAAATCGAGCACGTACCTGGAAAGCAGGCCCGGCAGCGATCCCATCATGCCCTTCATCTTGGCGAACGACATGTCGCGGTTCTGCTTGATGGCCTTGACCCGCTCATCCATCTCGCGGGCGATCTGTTCAAGCGACTTTGAGGCGGCGTCGCGCACGGTCATGCCGGAGAGGTCCCGGCCCGTGTCGTCGCTCGCGACCTGGTAGAAAACGTCGACTGTCTTGCGGGGATAGATCTTGCCCCAGCGCAGGAGGCAGTTGATGTCGGGATGCCGCTTGAGAACCTCGGCCACGGCTTTGCCGGCGAAGTGAGTGAGAGTGATCCGCAGGCCCGTGCTCGCGCGGAGTTTTTCGATGTAAGCCAGAGCCGGGGCGGCATCGACGTCGAGGGTGCCGTACACGCTCGGGTCGCCCGCCGTGCGCCAGGTGCCGATCGCGACCTTGCGCCAGGGCGAGATATCCAGGGGGGGGCCCAGGTCGATATTGCGGCGAAGGAGGCTCATGGCGGGATCATAGCAGAGGTTCCAGCCACTTTCCCTTGGCGCGCGCGGGGGCGACTGGGCCGCGCGAAGCGAGCTTTGCTCGCGGAGTCGTGCTATGAGAAAAGCCATGGCAGAATCCAAAGTGAAGAATCCTTCCCTGGCCGCCCAGGGGCGTTTGAAAATCGAGTGGGCCGAAAGCCGCATGCCGGTGCTGATGAAGCTCCGGGAAGAGGGCAAGAAGACCCTTCCGCTCAAGGGGATGCGCATCGCGGGCTGCCTGCACGTGACGAAGGAGACGGCGGTGCTGATCCGGGCCCTTCGCGCGGCTGGAGCCGAGCTCGCCTGGTCGGGGTGCAATCCCCTGTCGACCCAGGACGACATCGCGGCGGCTCTGGCCGACGAAGGGGTCTCGATTTTCGCCTGGCACGGGATGTCGCGCGACGAGTTTTACTGGGCGATCGACCGCACGCTGGACCTCAAGCCCACGCTCACGCTCGACGACGGCGCGGACCTCATTTTCACGGTGCACTCCAAGTTCCAGGCCCTCGCGAAGGACATCATCGGCGGCACCGAGGAGACCACGACCGGCGTGCATCGCCTGCGGGCGATGGCGAAGGACGGCAAGCTCCTGTACCCCGTCATCGCGATCAACGACGCCGAGACGAAGTGGGATTTCGACAACGTCTACGGCACCGGTCAGAGCTCGATCGACGGCGTGATCCGCGCGACGAACGTGCTGCTCGCCGGCAAAACCTTCGTCGTGGCGGGCTACGGCCACTGCGGCCGGGGTGTTGCGATGCGTGCGAAGGGCATGGGTTCCCGCGTGGTGGTGACCGAAGTGAAGCCGACTGCCGCGCTCAAGGCGACGCTGGAGGGCTGCGAAGTCATGCCGATGGATCAGGCCGCCCGCGTGGGCGACGTGTTCGTCACGGCGACCGGCATGAAGGACATCCTCGTGAAGCGGCACTTCGACGTGCTCAAGGACGGGGCGATCATCTCCAACACCGGCCACTACGACTGCGAGATCAACCTGGGCGAGCTCAAGGCGCTGTCCAAGGGTACGCGCGAAGTGCGGCCCAATAACGAGGAGTTCACGCTGAAGGACGGACGTCGCGTTTACGTCCTGGCGCAGGGACGGCTCGTGAACCTGGCCGCCGCGGAAGGGCATCCCTCGGAAGTGATGGATATGTCGTTCGCCAATCAGTACCTCGGCCTGGTGCGGCTGGCCCGCGAGGGCAAGTCGATGAAGCCGCTCGTGTATGACATCGACCCCAAGCAGGATCAGGAAATCGCGGCGATCAAGCTCCAGGCCCTCGGGATGGCGATCGATCGCCTGACGCCCGAGCAGGAGAGCTACGCGAACGACTATTCGGCGGGGACCTGACCCTTCGCGCTCATCCATTCGTTGTCGATGAGCCGAGTCTTACCGATGGCGGCTGCCACGAGCGCGAGCGCCGGTTCGCCGTCCAGACGCTCGAGCCTGCGCATCGTGCGGGCGTGGCGGATTTCCCAGTACTGCACGCGCAGCGCCGGTGCTCCTTCCAGCACCCGGCGCCCGCGCTCCTCGAGCTTGCGGCAGTCGATCTCGCCGCCAGTGGCCGCTTCGGCGGCCGCGCGAAGGCTGCGGTAGAGGAAGGGAGCGAGGCGTCGCTCCTCGGGATCGAGATACGCGTTTCGAGAGCTGAGGGCCAACCCGTCGGCCTCGCGAACGGTCGGGCACCGGGCGATCTCGACCGGGACGTCCAGGTCCCGCACCAGCCGCTCGAGGACGGCGCATTGCTGGGCGTCCTTTTGGCCGAAAAAGGCGACGTTGGGCTGACTCGCGTTGAAGAGCTTCAGTACGACCGTCGCGACTCCGCGGAAGTGTCCGGGCCGGCGCTCCCCGCAAAGGGGCGCGCCCACTGACTCCTCGATGACCGCAGTCGACCGGTCGTCCGGGTAGAAACTCCGTGCGTCGGGTGCGAAGAGCGCGTCACAGCCGGAGCGCGCGAGAAGCCCGCGGTCCTCTTCGAAGGGTCTGGGGTACTTCGCGAAGTCTTCATTCGGGCCGAACTGAAGCGGATTGACGAAGATGCTGGCCAGGGTCGCTCCGCAACGCGCGCGGGAGGCCTCGACCAGGCTGAGATGCCCGGCGTGAAGCGCTCCCATCGTGGGCACGAGCCCCAGAGTCCGGGAGCCCAGCGTGCGTCGCCACTCGCGCAGGTGTGCGACCGTCTCAATGACCTGCACGGGGTCCTGTCTCCGGCTGGCTCGTCCGTGCGGGGCTCGAGCGCAACCGAGTCCCAAGCGCGTCGAGGAGCCGCGAGGCCAGCGCTCGCTTGGGCATCGAGGGAAGCTCCTGGGGCTCCGATCCAGGATGAATCAGCCAGCCAGCGTTGAGCTCGCTGCCAAATCCACCGGCGATCGTCTCGCCCAGGCGGCCAATGCGGTTGGCGAAGAGGAGGTCCAGGCGCTTAGCCGCGAGCTTGGCGGCTCCCCGGGCGGCGGGCTCGTCTGCAGGCGAGCCTCCCGGCTCGTTTACATGCGAGCCTCCCGGCTCGACCGTCTCGGCCGCGAAGCCGAAGAAGATCTGACCGGGGCGAGCGGCCGCGCGGAGCGTGGCCAAAACGTCGACCGAGGGCAGCAGCCTCAGGTCCAGCGGACTCGAAGCGCGCTTGAGCTTTCCGGCTTCGCTCTTCTCGACACGGTAATCCATCACGGCCGCCGTTGCGATGACCGCGTCGGCTGAAGGGAGCGAAGCGAGTGCCGCGTCGAGCATCTCCTCGGCTGTGCGCACTTCGGTCAGGCGCAGGCGGGCCGCTGTACCGGCGGGCGCCACAGGCCGCACGACACCCTTGTCTACACCCAGAACGTAGTCCACCTCTGCGCCCCGCGAGAGCGCCTCTTCGGCGAGCGCCGCGCCCATTCGGCCGGTCGAGGGGTTGGTGAGGTACCTCACGGCGTCGATCGCGCTCGTGGTCGGGCCGGC
>CAYJTX010000024.1:9943-15195 GCA_964372615.1 uncultured Bacteriovoracaceae bacterium
GGCTATCGCCTCGACGGGGGCAAGGCGTCCTTCCCCTTCCTCTCCGCAGGCGAGCGCGCCGCGGTCGGGCTCGACGAACTGGGTGCCCCGCGCCCGGAGCGTCTCGACATGGGCGCGGGTGGCCGGATTCTCCCACATGGCGGTGTTCATGGCGGGCGCGACGAGCCACGGGGCCCGCGTCGCTAGGGCGACCGTGGTGGCGAGGTCGTCCGCGAGCCCGAGCGCGAGGCGCGCGATCAGGTTGGCGCTCGCGGGAGCGACGACAAAGAGGTCGGCCCAGCGAGCCAGGCGGATGTGCTCCGTTCCCGAGACATCCGGTCCGAAGAGCTCGGTGGCGACGGGGTTGCCGCTCAGGGTTTCCAGAAGCAGAGGCGTGACGAACCGAGCGCCGGCGGGCGTGAGGATGCAACGAACCTCGTGACCTGATTTCCGCAGCAGCGAAACGAGATCCGCGGCGCGGTAGGCGGAAATGCTGCCGGAGACGGCGAGGAGAACGCGGCGGGCTTCACTGCGTGAGCTGGCCATAGCGCAGGAGTCCTTTGAGCGTGAGCTCCGGCTCGACCCAGAAGCGGTCCGAGAGCTTGAGTCCGGCCAGGCAGCCGCCGGTCGCGAAGAGGGTCGGGGACTGGAACGAGGGGCGCTTCGCGGCTTCCGCGAGCAGCCGGTCCGTGAAGCTCTCGAGCAGGGCCTCGGTCCCCTGCAGGACTCCACTCTGAAGCTGAGATTCCGTGGTGTCGCCGATCGCGGCCCGTGGCCTGTCTAGCTTCACGGAGTAGAGCTGCGCGGCGCGGCCCTGGAGCGCGCGCCAGGAGATCTCGAGCCCCGGTGCGATCGCACCGCCGATGTACGCGGGGCGCGAGTCGATCAGGCAGAAAGTGGTCGCGGTTCCCGCGTCGACGATCAGGAACGGGGGTTTGGCGAGCGTCATCGCTCCCGCGACATTCGCGAGGCGGTCGGCCCCCAGTTGGTCCGGGCGAGGAAGGTCGAGGTCGAAGTCCCTTCGTGTCGACGCCTGCACCGAGAGCGCCGGCAGGGGCCCGAGCGCCGCGGCGACCGTGGTCTCGAGTGCCGGCACGACCGTCGAGTAGATGACGCGTTCGGTCCTCTCCCAAAGAGATTCGTCGCGGAAGAGCTGGGCCAGATGGGACCGGTACTCGTCAGATGTGCAGCCCGGGTCCGTCCGAAAGCGGGCAATGGCGATTCTTCGATCCGCGTCGCCACCCACATAGAGGCCCGCGACGGTGTGGGTGTTTCCGACGTCGAGGACAAGCCAGCCGTCGCGGTTCATAGGGCCGCCTCCCGGGATGCGACTTTTCCCGTTCTCTCGGCCGACAGGCCGGGCTTCGCTCCGGCCGCCCCGCCCTTCACTTCCGTTACGAAATCCTCGGCCGCCCGCTTGATCAGGCCGGCGGCATCCGCGCGGGGGCGAGCGAACGAAGGCGGAGGCTTGAGCCCGAGCCCGATGAGGTCGTTCACGACGAGTACCTGGCCCGAGCACCCGGGCCCCGACCCGATGCCGATCGTGGGGATCTTCAGCTCTCGCGTGATGCGAGCCGCGACCTCGGGCATCACGCACTCGAGGACGATTGAAAAGGCGCCGGCCGCTTCGAGTACGTGCGCCGTTTCCAGCAGGCGCTTGGCGTCTTCATCGGTCTTCCCATGGCGGTAATACCCGCCGAGCTTATGGATGGACTGGGGTACGAGCCCGATGTGCGCCATGACGGGCACGCCCTCTTCAGTGAGGCGTCGGACGACGGGGGCGGAGTGCGCGCCCGTCTCGAGCTTCACGGCCTGGCAAAGCGTTTCCTTGAGCGCGCGTACGGAGGCGCGGAGCGCGCGGTCGGCGTCGGTCGACTCGCCGAAGGGAAAGTCCAGCACGACGAGCGCGCGACGGCTTCCGCGAACGACCGCGGCCGTGTGGCGAAGCATGTCCTCGAGGGTGACGGGGAGCGTGGTTTCATGTCCCAGGACGACGTTTCCCAGGCTGTCGCCGACCAGGAGCAGCTCGACCCCCGCCTGCTCGAGGAGGGCAGCCGTGATGGCGTCGTAGGCCGTGAGCATGACGAGCTTTTCGCCCCGTCGGTACCGATCCGAGAGGTCGCGAAGCGTGAGTCGGGTGTCTTGAGGCGGGTGCGTCGAGCCGTCAGGCTCGCGTGAAATCGACATAGCGGCCTTGGACTACCACGGATCACTGCGAGTGGGGCAGCTCGTCTTCATATCGAAGAGGCAGGCCGCGCCCGTTGTTTCGGCAGTCGGCATAGTGCTCGGGAGAGACGTAAAGCCGCGTGATAACGCGCTTTTCTTCGTATTTCTGGAACAAATCAGTGCACTGCTCCAGAGGGATGAAGCTCGGTGCGCTGTAGTGGTTGTCGTAGCGCACGTAGATTGGATCGCCCGGTTTGCGGAAGTACTTCGAAAGCTCCCCGGTCGAGGTCACCTGAAGGAAGTGGATCCCCTGGGTTCCGAGCTCCTTCTCGATTCGGACGCGAAGTCGCTCCTGCTCGGCATGCGCCGTCTTCGTGGCGGGGATGGCGCTGTGGAGCTCGACCAGCATTCGATAAGGCCGCCGCTCGGCGATCCGCCTCGCCCATTCGTTCTTGGACGATGCCAGGTGGGCGGCGAGCTGGGAATCGTCCGTGCCGCCGTACGCCTCGATGTCGGAGGGGAGCCGGTAATCGCAGCTCGGGTGGGTGAGGTACTGCTGCAGCATCTCGTCGAAGACCACGCTCTTGTAGTGGAAGTACACCATCAGGAACATGTGGTAGCGCGAGATGAGGAAGTCCTCGAACGAGTACAGGGCCCGATGCTCGAGGCCGAGGTAGCACCTGCCGCTGCGAACATGGGCCGTGAGATTCCCGACGAGCCAGTTGAAGTCGAACTGCCCGTAGCTGACGCCCGCGTGGAGGCTGTCGCGCCGAAGGTAATCCATGCGGTCGGCGTCGAGCTCGCTCGAGATGAGCTGGCCCAGGACCGGACGAAAGTCGACCCGCTCGCCTTCCACGCGCTCGAAAAAGAAGTCATCATGGGTCTCGAGCTCCCCGTCGATCAGCGCCGCGACGTGCTTGGGCGCCAGACCGAGCGAGGCCCCGGCCTTCTCGATGAGGGGAGTGAGGTTCGAGTCGAGGATGATCTTGAGCGTATAGTCCTCGTGGGTGGCCTGCCGGCTCTTTCGTTTCGAGGACGCCGCCGCCGCGTTCGGCAGGCCCAGGGCCGAGGCATCCGGCATGGCGAATTCGGTCGTGTGCGAGAGGGGGCCGTGACCGATGTCATGGAGTATTGCCGCGAGCCTGACCCCCTCTCGAAAGCGCTCGCGCGTGGTGGGAGCGAGCGCGGAGAACCGCCGCGACTCTTCCGTGCTTTCGCGGCCGAAGATCGTGTCGAAGGCCTGGGTGGCGGTTTCCATCGCACCCAGGCTGTGGATGTAGCGGTTATGCGTGGCGGACGGAAATGAGAACTCCGCGAATCCGAGCTGCTTGATCTGCCTCAGCCGTTGGAAAAAACGCGAGTCGATGATCGGGCGCTCCCGGGCCTCGACCCGGATCGCTCCGTGAACGACGTCACGAATCTCCATTGGTTTCGGTGCGCGCCAGGGGGCGCGTTCTCACTCCTCTTCCGAGGAAGAGTCGGTGCTCTTCGGCGCGTCGCCGCTGTAGCCGAACGAGGAGCCCACGGCGCCTCCGGCCAGCCCGCCCGCGAATCCGCTGAGCGACGAACCGATGGCCTGCGTGGCCCCCGCGTAGCTTGCGGCCGGTGCGTTCATCGGAGCGCGTACGGCCGGCTTGGACAGGACCGCCGGCTTCGGCGCGGTCTTTCGTTGCGCGGGACGGGCGACCTTCGCCACTTTTTTCGGAGCGGCTTTCTTTGCGCTTTTTGGCGTGCCCTTCTTTGCGCTCTTCTGGGAAGCCTTCATCTGGCGGGCCGGCTTCTTGGCGCTCTTGCGCCCTGCTTTCTTGGGGGCCTTTCGGGCTTTCTTTTTTGGCGACATGACTCAGCGTTCTCCGTCTGCTTGCGAGTGTTTATCTGTGAATGAAAAAACCGTCGCCGATGGGCGACCTTTCGGAATTAGCCACAGGCATTCCCCCTTGGCAAGGGTCTAGCCTATGGAGTCTCAAGTCGAGCGTCGATTGTGCGGTGCGAAATCAAGCCACTCAATGTTGCAGCTTCTGGAAATCCTCGTCCGCGTCCGCGTCCGCCTGGGGAACGTTCTCGAACTGCCCCCCGCCGGTGGCCGAGGCGAAGCTCCGGCCCATGAGGCTCTTGAAGGCGATGAATTTGACGCTGTAGCCCGTCCGCCCCATGGGCAGGAGGTCACCCGCCTTGGGCTGGTTCCAGGAGGTTTTGACCTTCTTCGCGTCGCCGATGCGGAAGGTGCTGGAAAGAGCCACGGGATCGCGGGTCGGGCTCCCCGGCGTCGCCCGCGTGGTGAAGGGGTCGACCAGGGTCGTGATGTTGAAGCCGTCTCCATCTTCCCCTTGAGCCTCTCTTAGCTTCTGGAGATAGGCGGTGAGGTTGGCCTTCAGGGCTTCCTTGAAGGAGTCATTGAGCGCTCGGCCGGCCTGGACGTTGGCGGTGCTCGTCAGCTGCTCCACCATATCGGCGATCTCGGCGTCAGCCCCCCCGCCCCCTCCTGCCCGATCGGCCGAAAAGACCGGAGCCCAGAAGGACGCGATTCCGAGGTCGTCGAAGTTCCTTTGAAAGGGATCGGGTCCCAGGTCGCTGATGATGTTGTATTTTCCGGATTCCAGGGGGTTGGGAGACATCGCGACCTGGTAGGCGCGTTCCATCGCCTCGACATTGATGGCCTGGGTGTTCTTGGCCTCGCCGCCGGTGGCCGAGAAGCCCCCGAAAAAAGTCGAGAGCACGTCTTTTTCGAAGAATCCCTTGCTCGCGGAGGCCACCTGCTCGTCCTCCCGGATCGGAAGATTTGGGACCTTGCCCTGGCAGCCGCCCCCAAGTGTAGAGGCCTCGCCCGCGGAGCCGAAGCCGCAGTTCTGCGAGTTGTTTCCTTCCTTCGTGAAGGAGGCCGCAGTGAGGATGGTGCCGATCTGGGGACCGATCCGGCTGCCGAAGGGCATCGCGGCCGCGTAGGCCTTGAGCACCAGATCGTCTCCGAAAGGGTTGAACATGATCTTGGCCTTCGCCGTAACCCGGATCGCGTAATAGGTGAGGATCTTGGGGTCCTTCGAAACGGCGATAGGAACGATCGCGGGAATTGACATCGGCACGAAATTGGCCTTGCAGGCCTTGGCATT
>CAYJTX010000024.1:15205-17075 GCA_964372615.1 uncultured Bacteriovoracaceae bacterium
GTAACCCGCAACCCCAAATAGCTAATCATCTTAGTCAACAAAGAAACCCCCCACGCACCTATGCGCCTCACCGACATCCCGAAGTAATTGCCCGCTCCGCCCGCGCGTACGTCGGCGCTCGGAGTTCCCGGCTCAGGGACCTGCGCGTACGTGTCGAAGCCGACCTTGAGCTCGTCGAGCTTGAGTATCCGCGGGTCCATGAGCTCGTCGAGCTTGATGTCCTCCTCGGCGAAGGTGTTGTTGCCGAGCGTGTGAAACGCGGAGAAAAACGCCTGAATGGTACGCTCCTTGGCGGCGACGTCCTGGGCGTTCCGGAGCCCGTCGGCGGTCGACTTGTCTACGCCCTTCACCGGCGCCGTATTCACGTACTTCGCGAGCGTATCGATCCTTTTTCGGATGATGGCGAGCCGGGGAATGATCCCGATTCCGAACGTGAGGCCCTTGATGACGGTGAAGAGGGCCTGGTTGATCCCCGAAAGCTCGCTCTCGAGCCGCTCCAGACGGATGTCCGTGTTGAAGAGCCAGAGCAGCAAAATCTGAAGATTCGTCGCTCCTATGCTCTCACAGTTCTTTTGTCGGATCGCCTCGATCGCCGTGAGCTGGCCCCGCAGGGTTTCATTGATCGCATCCAGGGGATTTGAAGGGGGGATCGTGATCGCCCGCAGCTCCGAGACCTGGCAGAAGTTGTCGCTCGGGTTCCAGACGATGCAGACGACCGGAACCTGCGCGCTCAGGGCTCCGTCGATCTTGAAATCATAGTTGCCGGTGCCGCTGGTGCGCGGGAAATCCCGCTGCGCCATGTTTCCGAGCACGTAATAACGAAAGAGGAACTTCTTGTATTGCCGGCGAAGCTCGTAATTCAGGTAGGAAATATGCGTGAGCTGGCGGGCCTGTACGGCTGCGCCCGCGTAAGCCGCGAGATCGGCGGCGTTCTGGATGTTGATCTTCGCGTTGACGAGCATCCCGATGTTCACCACGAAGGCGAAGAAGAGGATGAACGTCATCATCATCATGGCGATGAGGACGGACGCCTGCCCGCACGCGCTGCGAAGCATGGCGCGAATTCTGGCCAGCGCACTCCTCCGTTCGGGATGCGATCCCGCCGCCCTGGGCATTCCCCTCCAAACCCTTGGGTCCATTTTCCCAGATCGGGTCGCCACCTGTCGAAGTTCTGTACAGGTCCTTGAAAAAGCAGGCGAAATGGCCCCAGGGGGAGCGGCCACTTGGCGGGGTTCGGGCCCCTCGCCTCGCGGCATGGCCATTGCTCAGGTGGGGTCGGGTTCAAGAGAGAGGACTGAGAGAGTGAATACGAGGCAGGTCAGGAAGTCAGCGTGGATCGTGGGAGCCCTGAGCTTCGTCGCCACGCTCGCGGGCACCTGGAATGCGCCGGCCGAAGCCGAAGTCGTGAACTGTGCCGAGTGCGAGATGCTTCGCGTGAGCGGTCTCGGGAATCAGACCCTCCAGGATTTTCTCGGAGCTCCGGGCGCAGGCTCTGTCGGCGCTCTCGGGACGGCTGATCGGGCGGTTTCGCGCTATCTGGTGCAGCCTCGAAACGCGCTCGCCTGGCCGAACCAGGCGCCCTTCCTTGGCTTTCCTGGGGCTTCGTCCACTCCCAACTGGGACGTCGGGCAGGAGCTCCCAGGCGCGAATCTGATTCCGACCCTGCCCTGGCGGCAAACCGATTTCAATCCGACGATGATCGCGCCCTTCTACAACGCGCGTGACGGCGTGCTCTTTGACCACCCGAGCGCTCCCTGGAACGTCATCCAGTTCCCCTGGACCACCGGCCGACTCTATCCCGTCGGGCACGTCCTTCTCTAGCCCGGATATTTCACCGAGTTTGAAGTTGGCCAGCTGATTTTCCGGCGAT
>CAYJTX010000025.1:0-16956 GCA_964372615.1 uncultured Bacteriovoracaceae bacterium
CTGGTCCGCGGTCGTCGGTCTCTTCACGTTGGGGTGGACCTGCGTCGCGCTCGCGCTTCCGGAGGCCTGGCCGATCGCGGCGGCGCTGACGGCGCTGATCGTGACCTACAATCTGACGCATTCGCGATTCTCCGGCGCCCCACTCGTCATGGGTGCGTGTCGAGGGTGCGTCTATCTGATCGGCGCGATCGCGGCGGCCGGAGCGCTTCCTGGGCCGGATCTCTGGATTCTGGCAGGTGTGCTTGCCGCGTATGTCTCTTCGGTGTCCGAGATCGCGCGAGGGGAGACTGCGGCAGACCTCTCGCGGTGGCAGAAGGCGGCTCTTGCGGCGACGGGAGTGACCCTCCTGACGCCACTTCTGGTGCCAGTTCCCCCGGATGCGATACCGGCGCTCGCGATCGCCTGGGCCGCTGCGGCGGCGTGGTTCGCTTCGACTGCCCGACGACTGTTGACGGGTCGCGTGCCGACGGGGGCCGCGGTCGGACGCCTGCTCGCCGGAATGAGCCTGCTGGACGCGGTCGCCCTCTCGCGAGCTGCTTCCGTTTCCGGGGTGGCGTTTGCGTGGGCATGTTTCGCGGCTACGCTTCTCGGCCATCGGCGGGTCAGGGGGACGTGATGCCTACCGCAGGACGTGCGCGCCCCACGGCCGTCATCAACGCTGTCGGCCTGTCGTCGGGGCTCTTGGGCGAGCAAACGCCGAACCTATGCCGGTTCGCGGCCGGAGCGGCTCGCTCGATCCGGCCAGTTTTTCCGGCCCTGACCTGCAGCGCCCAGTCGACCTATCTGACCGGGCTTTCGCCCGCGGATCACGGCATCATTGGAAACGGCTGGTATTTCAGGGATCTCTCGCAGGTCTGGTTCTGGCGGCAGAGCAACTCGCTCGTCCGTGGCGAGAAGCTCTGGGAAACCGCGCGCGCGCGGGATCCGTCGTTCCGCTGCGCGAACCTGGTCTGGTGGTTCAACATGAATTCGAGCGTGGACATCGCCGTGACTCCGCGACCGGTCTACCGCGCGGACGGACTCAAGCTTCCCGATCTCTATACCGATCCCCCGGAGCTTCGCGAGACGCTCCAGTCCGACCTCGGGGCCTTTCCGCTCTTTCAGTTCTGGGGTCCCGGAGCGGGCATCGCCTCGAGCCGCTGGATTGCCCAGGCTGCGCGAGCGGTTTACGAGTCCCACCGGCCGGACCTGAATCTGGTTTACCTTCCACACCTCGACTACTGCCTGCAGAGGGAGGGCCCGAACGGACCCGGCGTCGCCCGGGAGCTGAGGGCATTCGACCAGGTGGCTGGCGAGCTGATCGACTTCTACCGGTCGAGAGACGTGCAGGTAGTCGTGCTCTCGGAGTACGGCATCGGGGAAGTCGGCCCGCCGGTATTTCTCAATCGAGTCCTTCGCGATGGGGGCCTTTTGCGCGTACGGATCGAATGCGGCGAGGAGCACTTCGATCCGGGCGGAAGCGCGGCCTTCGCGGTCGCTGATCACCAGATCGCGCACGTGTATGTGCGAGACGCGAGATTCCTGGAGACAGTGAAGCGGACACTCCTCGCGGTAGACGGCGTGGCGGAGGTGCTCGGCCGGGAGGAGCAGGCGGCGCGTGGGATCCTACACGAGCGTTCCGGCGAACTCCTCGTGACTGCCCGGAAGAGCCGGTGGTTCTCCTACGCGTTTTGGCATGGCGTCGATCGCGCGCCGGATTACGCGCGGACGGTCGATATCCATCGCAAGCCAGGCTACGATCCGGCGGAGCTGTTCCTGGACCCGACTTTGCGGCTTCCTAGGCTACGGATGGCGCGTCGGCTCCTGGCCAAGAAGCTCGGCCTTCGCTACCTGATGGACGTGATTCCCCTGGATCCGTCCTGCGTCCGGGGGTCGCACGGTCTATCGGATGTGCCGCGGGAGGAGTGGCCCGTCTTCCTGACGGACCGGCCTGATTTGCTGTCAGAGGGAGATATCGATCCGCTCGGCGTGCGGGATCTTCTTCTTCGCCACTGCTTCGGGTAGAAAGTAGCTCAGATGGCGCATGACGAGATCAGCCGCCGAATCGAGCTTTCCTTCACTCATCGAGTGATCTTCACGGAAGGGGCTTTTTCGAGGGAGAACCCTCTGCTGGAGGGGATTCTCGCCACGGATGGGCCGGGTCGGGGCCTGCTCGTGGTGGACAGTGGAGTCGTGCGTGCCGACCCCGCGGTTCTCTCGGACGGTGAGTGTTACCTCCGGAATCGTGCGTCGGTGTGGGTGGCTCCTCCGGTCGTCGTGCCGGGCGGCGAGGACTGCAAGCGCGACTCCCGTGCTGTGCGAAGGCTGGTGCGGGCGATCCACGACGCGAAGCTCTGCCGGCATTCCTACGTCGTCGCGGTCGGCGGCGGCGCCGTGCTCGATGCCGCGGGACTCGCGGCGAGCCTGGTTCACCGCGGTGTGCGGCTGGTGCGGCTGCCGACGACAGTTCTCGCGCAGGCGGACGCGGGGATCGGAGTCAAGAACGGGATCGACTACCGGGGGCAGAAGAATTTCCTGGGCACGTTCGACCCGCCCCACGCGGTGATCAACGACAGACGTTTTCTCAGGACGCTCGACCCGGCCACCCGCCGGGACGGGATGGCGGAGGCAGTGAAGGTCGCGCTGCTGCTCGATCGCGGGTTTTTCGAGTGGATCGAGGCGCACGTGGGCGAGCTTCGCGCGGGTGAGCCCGCGGCGGTAGGTCGGCTGATCCGCCGCTGCGCCGAGCTGCACCTGGATCACATCGCCGGGTCAGGCGACCCGTTCGAGCGGGGTTCGGCCCGGCCTCTGGATTTCGGTCACTGGGCCGCCCATCGGCTGGAGCGCCTCTCGGATTTCTCCCTTTCGCACGGTTGCGCCGTGGCGGTGGGGATGGCGATCGACGTGGCCTATTCCCGCCGGATCGGCGCTCTCAGCGAGGTCGAGGCTGGTCGAATCGGCTCCTGCCTGCGCGAGCTCGGGTTCGACCTCGCGGTGGGCGAGCGAGCCGGCATTCGCCGCGAAGCGGACCTGGCGCAGCTCCTTCAGGGGATTCGCGAATTCCGCGAGCACCTGGGAGGACGACTCAGCGTCGCGCTTCTGAGCGGAATCGGGCGTGCGTTTCAGGCCACTCGGCTCGACGAGGAGGTCCTCGCCGGGTGCGCGGCCGGCGTGCTGCTTCCGAAGCCGGGCTATTCAGCCAGCGACAGCGAGGCGTTGGCGGTGGTGACGTTTCCGAGAACCACCACGACATCGGTCTGCGTCGACTCGACGTAGCCTTCGGCCGAAACCGAAACCGTGTACGTCAGGCTCGGATCGAGCCCGATCACGGTGTAGGTCCCGTTCGCTTCCGTCACGGAAGAGGCTTCGTCAGTCCCGTCGGTTGATGTGAGGGTCACCCAGGCGCCGGCGACCGGCAGATCGGTCTCGTCGTCCTTCACGGTTCCGGAAATCGTTCCGGCGGTCGTGAGGTTCGCGGCTCGCACTTTCGGCTCGAACTTCGCTTCCTGGATGACGCCGTTGCCGTTGCGCTTGAGCTTGAACGACCTCGAGAGGTCGATGTCGAAGAGCAGGTCGGTGCTGAGCTCGGTCACTACCGTGAGACTCGGCCTGATCTTGATCTTGAGTCCCGAAGAGTCGCCGCTCGGGACCGTCATCTTCAGCTCACGCCCATCCTTCAGCAGCAAGGCGCCTTCCGAGATGATCAGGCGCGCTTCTTTGTACTCGCCCGGCTCGATGTCCAGCTCGCTCAGGATGTCGGTGAGCCCGTTGCGCAGGCCCATCAGGTCAAGCGTCATGGGGATGTCGTGGATGGTGGCCTGCTTCGCGGAGCCTGTGCCGTCGGGGTTTCCCTTGATGTCGACTCGGTCGATCGTGATGAGCGCGGCCGCGACTTCCGAGTACGGAAACGGCCCGTCCGTGACCAGGACAGTCAGATTGGGCTTTCCGCCGCAGTCTCCCATTCCCAGCAGGGCCAGGCCGCTGACGAGCGAGAGCGCAGTAAATTTCCACTTTTGGACGACCGACTTCATGTGACGAATCTCCTTCACAAAGACCGACCTGCGGGGGGACTTATAACGCACTGGATCATGAAATTCATTAGTATTGTGATCCGGTATTGCCTGTATGAATTTACAGTTTAATACATAATATTTACAGTTAGATAGGCGTCACCCGAGCCAGCCCCCGGTACAAGTAGACGCAGCCGATCCCGACGATCGCGTGCCGCCTGCCCTGTGTCAGAGATGACAGCAACTTGCGCTCCCCAGATCCGTTCATCACACACCCTGCACACCCTGGCACCGATGGCATGGATGGAGGTCAGTTCCTTGAGATTTCCTGCACTGGCAATGGCATTTTTCATTGCGAACGTCGCAGCAGCCGCAGACTGCGACGAGAAGACCGTTGATGGGCGCGACCGCGCTGTTCTGCTCCTCGCGCATGGCCTGGGAAGCGCTCTTTCGTTCCCCGTCTGGACGGCGGCTCACGAGGGATCGCATGCGCTCTGGATCGAGGCGTTCGGAGGGAACGTGACATCCTTCCGGCCTTACCCCGGGTACGACGAGGAAGGTGACGGTTTCTACTACGGCATGACTGAGTGGCGTTGGGCGAACTTCGAGCGTACGCCGACGAAAGTGGCCCTGGTGAACCTGGCACCGAAGCTCACTGATACGATCATGATCGGTGCGTATGCCGCGCTGGTTTCGACGGACTCGCTTCCGAAGAACCGGGCGGCCCAGCTCGCGTTGCTGATTCTGGATCAAGCGGCCACCGTGGACATGGTCTATGACATCACTTCGACCTCACGGTACAACGATGTGTTCAAGACGTTTAACTTGCTTGGCCTCGACTCGCCGAGCGAACAACTTGCAGCACGACTTGGCCAGGCGTCGATCGCCCTGATAGGAGCCGTCACCGCGGGCGTCGGGGCCTATCGTCTGTACCGGGGCGAGCCCGGAAACGACGGGAAGAAATTCCAACTTCAAGTGGTTCCGGGGCCCGGCTCGATCGGCCTCAGCGGGCGATTCTAGGGCGCGGGAGGCGAAAGCTCCGCGACATCGTAGACATCCAGCCGAGGTAGCTCGAAAATAAGCAAGTCTCCCGAACGGCGGTAGGGAAGGGCGTTCGTCGACCTGGTTGAGGTTCTTTCGGGTCTCTTCCGAAGAAACGGGAAGTCAGCCCTGCCATGCGATTAGCAGGCTGCCGAAAGAGGAATCGGGTCCGGGCCTACGCGGCGTTTTCCGACCGGGCGCTCGCCACTGATTGCGCGGTTGCGAGGAGGACCTCCGCCTGGCGAAGCTCTTCGACGCCTGGCCCCGCCGACGTGAGGGCGTCGAGCTCTCCCAGGAGGAGCGCCGCGGTCGACGCGAGTGGAGTGCGTAGCAGCGTGGAGACCGTCCGCCGCGCGGCGGCCAGCCGTTCATTCACCGGCTTGTCGGTTGCGAGATGCGCTTCAGCCTCCGCCAGCGTGGCCTTGAGCGCCTCTCGATCCATCTCGGAAACCCGGCTGAGCTTTCCTTCGAGGGCGCGCACCAGCAGGGCGCTTGATGCCAATGGAGTCGAACCTCTCTGCATGACAAGCGCTTATCGGCGGACCACGGCCTAGAATTAAGGAGCTTCTTCGGTCGCCGGACGCGAAGACGCTTCGGGCTCTGGCTTCCCGAAGCTGGTCTCCTTGGGAATTGACGTTCCATCCAGGACGGGACTATTGGGCTTCTTTGCGTCTGCCTCGGGAGCGGTCTGGGGAGGACTGCCCGCCTGTCCCGGGGGCGGAAGGAGTGTCTGCTGGTCATTGTAGAGGGACTTCTCGGGTTTATCGTGCGCGTCTTCCGGTTTCTGGTCTTCAGAAAGTGCCTCAGGCGCCGGTACGTCGACGGGAACAGGCTTGGCCGGCGTGGCGGCCGGAACGGGATAGTCCGCCAGGGCGGGAACGCCTCCCATCGAGAGTAGCAGCAGGAAGGAGGAGGCGGTCCATCGGCTCGTGTCGCTCATCGGGTCTCCGTACAGGGGCTCGTCCTCCTAAAGTCTACGACGATGGTGCGAGATCTTCCAGCTTCGCGCCGCCCGAATTTCCCCCCGAGGGCGACTCCGTCGACCCGCACCTGCAGCCGGTAGCGGTCGGAGATCAGCTGAAGGTTCGTCCGAACGGCCCGCGCGAACCGCCTCTCGCCCAGGATCGCGAGGACTTCGGAGGCGGAGGGGTCGTGATCGAGCCCGAGCAGCTCGACGATCGGGCTGATTTCATTCTCCGGGTCACGGTAGGCGTACTTTTCGCTATAGGTCGCCGCGGCGCCGATTCGAACGGTGAATCGGCGCGACCGCCGATTTCGCGCGAAGAAACTGTCGGCGGCGTCCCGGATGGAACGGGCCTGGCAAAGCTCGAGATATCCTCCGGCGGACCAGATCTCGGATGCGCTCACGTCAAGCGAATGCTCCCCGCTTCGGGAGTACAGAGCCCAGGTCGGCGCGCGATCCGAAGTGAGCCAGAGATCGTCACCGGCCTCGTCGTCGTTCATGAGGTAGACGGTCGAAAGACCGCAGGCCCGCGCGTCGGCGACCCACTGGTCCAGGCCGGGGGTGATCTGCGAGCCCGGGATAAAAGTGCGCGAGGCATGAGTGACCAGAAGCGTGGGCTGATCCAGGACGGGCGGGAGGCCTGGGGTTCGCTCAATGGGAGCGCCATACCCGGCGGTCGAATGCAGCAGGATGAGGCCTAAGGTCAGCATGGCCCCCCCTTCTCTAATAATTGATTAATAAAGTCAACAGTTAATCGCGCAATTTACCGGCAATTCAGGCGAATCTGCTCCCAGGTCGCGAACAGAAGCCGGGACGAGCTGGAGGTGAATCGCTGAGCGGCGACAATTCCTTGAGAGGTGGGCATGGAGTCGAAGATCGCTCCCGGAAAGCATGTTTCCGGCGCAAACTCGACGCCGGAGTCGAGGTCGAAGGCGCGTACGCTCGGGGTCGAGGGGGAGGGCTCGCGCTTCGCGCCGTAGACGGCCCAGTTCCCCCTCACGCGCACCTGGTAATGGAAGCCGACTCCCTGATTGAGCTTGCGCAGGGTTCCAGTCCGGTTGTCCTGCGCGAAAATCGCGCTTTCGTCGGACGCCGAGAAGCCCTTTTCGCTCTCTTCCCAGACCGTGACCGGTCCGTCGATCGCGGGTCGCTCCTGGTAGGAGTTCGACGGAGCGACTCGAACGGCGATCTCGCCGGCCTCAAGCATCTCGAGCCGGTAGATGTTCGGAACGCCGAACTCGTTGTTCTGGAAGACCACAGAGCTTCCGCTGATCTCGGGGTACTCGTTGTGAATCGTGCGATGGTACTCAGGCGGGATGTCGTCGCGCCTGAGCACTGGCCCGGAAACCAGAACCCGGGTCGAGGAGCCGAGCGGTCCGGCACGATGAAGGCGAATCTCGAGGCCGTTTCCGTCGAGGTCGTCGGAGCGGTCCCAGAGCGCCTCGAGGATCGGCCCCTCGGGCGACTCCGTGACCTGAATGGCCGGTTCGATGATCCAAGGCACCGCTCGGTCCAGCCGAACGGATTTTCCGGACTCCAGGTGATGAAGGAGCGCGTCCACCTTCTTGGCGGCGTTTCCCGCTCCGAAGAAGACCCACGGACCGGCCAGGGCCGGGCCGAACGGGCGCTTGGGCGCGCGGATCTCGCCCTTTTTCTTGGTGGTGAGATCCAGCGTGAAGAGCCGGGTGTCGGGCTGGGCGCCGCCGACCTCCTGCCACACCACCGATCGCTCATCGGTGGCAAGCCGAACGATGTGCGCGTTCTCGGTCTGGTGGAGGATTCGGGCGGGCGCGGCATTCGCCGCCGGGGTCGCTGCAAGCGCAAGTAGAAAGTGAATCATGGCCCCAGCTTAGGGCGCTGCTCTCGAGAACGGAATCACTTTTCCATCTCCGTCCAGGGCTAGCGCCTGAATCACGGGGAACAGGCCGCCGTCCGCGCCCGGCCGGATCTCGACCATCGCGAAGGTCTGCCGGAGCTCCTGCTGGCGGGTCCCCGGCTTGAGGCTAAAGGAGAGCCCGGAGCCGGGCAGCGTGCAGACGGAAGTTTCACCGTCACAGTGGGCCCTGTGCGTCTTCGCGCTCAAGGGAAAGGTATAGGTCGCGCTCGCGGTACCGACGGTGATCTGTCGAAGTGCCTTTCCGGAATACGTCCGGATCTCGTCCCAGACGAGGTGCTCGTGGCCCGCGATCAGGGCGTAAAATCCCATGCCGGAAAGCAGGGCCCCCAGGTCCCGTTCGTAGGACGCGACGGTCGTGCCCATGACCGAGAACATCGGTACGTGCCCGAACGCGAGCCTAAGCGCGGCCTTTTCAGCGGTCGGGCCCTGGGCCGTGAGCCAGGTCCGCAGTTCCGCCGGAACGGAATGCGACACGAGATGCAGCAGCGCCAGATACACGCCATCCACGGTGACCGAGTAGTACCGGGGAGGCGCGCCCTCGAGTCGGAGAGTTCCGACTTCGGCGGCGAGGTCTTTCCACGAGTCGAGGTAAGCCTGACGGTGCGGCTCGCGGTAGTAGTCGTGATTTCCGGCCACGGGAAGAACCGGGATCCCCGCCTCACGAAGAGGTTCCAGCGATTTTCTGAGGGAACGCCACCAGCCCATGCAGGTCGCCTGGCCGTGCGTGTCGTCCGTGTTGCCGTTCGTCGAGTCGCCGTCGATGACGACGAAGCGGGGACGCAGGGCGACGAGCTCGCGCACGAGCCGGTCGAACGCGGGCGCGACTCGCCCGGTGGGGTAGACGTGAATGTCCGACACGACGGCGAATTTCCATCCGTCGCCTCGGGCGCTGACCGTGGCTAGCAAGCCGATCGCGATCGCGAGGCTAACCCGTGCGCAGCCTGTCCTTACCGATTTTCGTGAGTCCATAGACGACGAGCTCCTGGCGATGATGGAAGAGCTGGCGCGCGACCGGCTTGACTCCGAACGCACTTTGCACGATCCGCAGCCACTCGGGCAGACCGGCCACTTTCGACCACTCATTCACTTTGAGGGTCAGCAGGACTCCGAGCAAGCTCGGCGATACGTGCCCCGCGAATCTTTTCGCTGCGCGGAGCGCCGTGGGCGCGTTGCAGTTCATGTCGAGGAGCAGCCAGGAGACCCGGGTTGGAATCCTCATTTCGACGGGAAGGGTCATCGCGCTTTCCGCGATGTGCGTGAAATCCGGTTTTCGCGTGACGGGGTCCATGGGCGCGGGATCGACGCCGACCACCCGCAGACCCCGCTCGAGGAGCGCCAGGCAGGCTCCCCCCGGAGCGCTTCCCAGCTCGAGCGCGACGTCGCGTGGGCGCAGAGGCACTCCGAAGAGCCGCTCGGCCTCGAGGATCTTCAGATAGGAGCGGGAGGGAGCTTCCCGAGGCAGCGTCAGATCCGCTATCCCTCCAGGGAACGGTCGGTGGTTCGGGCCGGGCCGGTGGAAGCCCGCCCACCACTGCCCGGGCTCCACCTCGATCGCATCCAGCACGAGCCCGGAGCTTGGGCCGGGGGAGGAGGTGACCTCACTCTGGATCGCGCGGTGCCTCGCGAGCGGGTCGTGTCCCTGAGGTTCCTCGCCAGGCGCATGGGCGTCACGCGCCCACGCTTGCACGGCCGCCGAGGCCGCCTCGAGGCCCCTCTCCGATGCGGCGGCGCGCGCGAGGTCGATCGCCTCTGTGAGCGTCGCGGCGCGTCCGCACCCGACTCCCCAGCAACGCGCGAAGACTCCGTCGAGCGGAGGGGTCGGGTCGAGGGACGCGTCCGTCTTGAAGGTCAGGAAGCCCGGCCGTGAGAAGGCGAGCCGGGCGGCCGAATGGCTCTCCCGGACCTCGTCCTTGAGCGCGTCTTCCGCTCCGATCTGGCAGGTCGCGAAAAGATAGTCGCTCATAGGGGCCCGTCCAGCGCTTGGATCGGGTCGCCCCGGCGCACGATCCCCTCTTGAACGACGACCGCATAAACTCCGAGCTGCCCTCCGTGCTCACGGCCCACTGTCTTGAGCACCTGGGGCGCGGTCGCCGCCGAAAGCGGATCGACCGTGATGATCACGCAGCGGGTATTCTTCTTCGCCAGGAGGATTCTCGCGGTATCCCCGATCTGCAGAGTTCGCCCCAGCAGCGACTCCTCGAAGAGGGGAGGGGCCTCCTTCCACTCTACGTAGAAGTTCGGTCGAAACCTGCGCGGATCAAGCGATAGGCCGCTCTCGATCTCGAGCGCCCGGAGGGTCGCCGACGAGAAAATCGAGACTGGCCTCGCGTCGTGCATCGGCCGTTCCGA
This sequence comes from uncultured Bacteriovoracaceae bacterium, assembly GCA_964372615.1. Classification (GTDB taxonomy): domain Bacteria; phylum Bdellovibrionota; class UBA1018; order UBA1018; family UBA1018; genus CAYJTX01. The sequence continues at coordinate 10,241 of CAYJTX010000025.1, forward strand.
GGAGCGGATGGCGACCTTTCGGTTCCAGCGTTTCTCGAGCGCACTCGCGAATTCGGGGTTCGCCAGGTCGAACGCATCGCCCTGGAGCCCGCCGAAACAAAGGTGGGCCGCCTCGAGCTCTTCGCCCGCCATGCTTTTGACGGGGTAGCGGCGAACTGAAAGCACTTTCCCGAGGTCGGACATGGATCCCTGTGTACCTCGGCCGTGGAGTTTCGGGGAGGGTCGTGCGTGACACTCGGGGGCTTCGCGCCGCTCGGCTATAATGGAGCACGGGGGGCGGCCCCGGGCGGTATGGCCAGCTTTAGTGTTGTAATGAGGAAGAGAGCATCGAGCGCTTTTCTGAGGGGGGGGTCCATCCTCGGGCTGATCCTTGGCGGAGCGGGCTGCGGGGCAGATGAGGAGCCAGGCGCCGCGGCCGCGGGTTGCCGGGCGCTTTCGGGCTCGGCCTGGACCCCCTCGGTCTCGGGGACCGGAGAGGGCAACCGAGACGGCGCCGTGGTCATCTACTCGACCGAAGTGACCGCGAGCGCTCAGTCCTTCATCGGCTGGGCGCAGTCGGGGGGCCTGGTCTCCGTAAATATCCCGATGGACGTTGATCTCGGCGCCTCGGGGTCCTTGTCGCTCGTTGCGGACGTGAGTGGCATTTCCGCGGGTCTTGTCGGAGGGGGGATTCCCTACCTGGTCTCCCTCAACGACGGGAACGGGAATGAGTTCGTCAATCGCACCACGGCCGACGCGGCGATGTACACGTGCTCGAGCTGCAGCCTCAATTCGCCTCCGACGTCGCCGAGCGCCTTCTTCAGCTCGAGCCACTACGAGAACCACCAGTGGCCTTACCCGGATCGAGTGAGCGTCAACACCTTTCCCACCTGCAACTGGGCGAGCGGCTCTCCCGCCTGCGCGTTCAACTCGAACTTCTTCTCGAGCGGCAAGCTCTACACGGGGTCGTCGGGGCACGTCTATGTGGCGAACTACAAGCTGGTCTCCGACAGCTACTCGTCGCTTTCCGGAAAGACCGCGAATCTCAAGGTGAAGGTGATCCGCAAGCTCGACGCGACCGCCGCGAGCGGGGCCCTCGACGTGAACCTGATCCTGGTCGGCACGGACACGATTTCGGCGTCTCGCACGTCGGCGGGGCAGACCAATCTGAACGGTCTCGTCGGCCAGGTGCACACCCACCTGTCGCAGGCCGGATCGGGAGCGAAGCTCGGAAAGGTATCGGCCTACGAGTGGACCTGCGAGGCGGGCGGAGACGCCTATGCGAGTCTCGACATCGATGACCTCGACGCCATGATCGGCAACGGCAGCACGGTCGTGAGCGGTTCGTCCGAACGGCGAGCTCTCAACCTCTTCATCGTAAGCTCCATCACCGACGGAGGCTCGAACACCGGAGTGCTCGGGATCGCAGGGATGATCGGAGGGCCACCCACTTTCGGAACCGGCACTGCCGGCGTCGTAGCGGCGCACTACGGCGACCTCGAGGCGATGACAGCCGGGACCTACGAGTTCGTCGACTTCGGCCAGACGCTCGCTCACGAGATCGGGCATTTTCTCGGGATGAATCACCCGACCGAGCAGTACAAGGCGTTCGGGACTTCGACTCACGACTTCATTCCCGATTCTCCTACCTGCGAGAACCCGAGCACTTCGGCGGCGAACTCCTACGACACCAACGGCGACAGCGTGAACGACACGTTCCGATTCACGCTGGGAAGCTGTCTCGCCGACACCCTCGTCCAGCCCACCGGCTCGTCGTGCAGCAGCACGTGCACTCCGTATAACTCAGCGACCGGGGTCTTCTGCGCGAGCAACGTCCACTGCGAGTTCAACTACCTCATGTGGTACACGCAGAAGAATTTTCACGAGACGGCCGCCCAGGGCGACGGCAACAAGATTTCGACGAACGGCGGAGCGATCGTGAACTACCACCCGCTCATCCAGTAAGTGGAGGTGGCCGCAGGCGATCAGCGCCGGATCGGAATCGTGAGCGCGTTCTGGGCGACCAGCGTGCAGACCTGGCCGATCGGTATGACCACTCCGGGTCTGCGGCGGACCAGCGTGCGTCCGTTCACCGTGAGGGTCTTCACGAAGCGGATGCCCCTTGCCGCTCCGAAGCGCAGGCAGGCCACCTTGAGCTCGAAGTAGTTTCCTCCCTCGACTGAGTAGCGAGTGCGGTCCATGAGACCGGTCGAGCGCAGGAGCGTGGGTGGCGTCGGCGTCACGCTCCCGGCCTCGAGGCGAACTTCCTGGAGCGCTTGTCCGACTCGCGCGAGCTGCGTTTCAAGACGGCTCGAGGCGATGGTCGCGGACTGGATGGTACTCGAGGCCTGTTCGAATGCGGCGATCACGGAGTCGACCTCGGATGCGCAGTCATCCGCCGGTCGCACGGTGTTCGCGACCGCGAGCACGCAGGTCGACAGGATGCGGGACTGCAGCACGAGCCCACGGGTCGCCTCCTGAACGCGGCTGGGCACGAGCAGGCGCGCGGCCTCGGCATCGAGGTTCTGGGCTTCCAGGACGAGTGCCTCCGCGGTGGGCGGGCGGATGTTCGCAAGCTCATGCCCGTGGTCCGCGAGCGCGAGGCTCACGAACGTCGAAGCGACGAGACAGAGTGAGAATACGTAGAGCGCGAGCAGAGTGAGACGTTGGGCGCGCATGGGTTCCTAACCTCCGGGCGCGGGCATACGCAACTCCCGTGCCTATGAATTCATTGAACATTCAATGAATCTGGGGGCAGATTGGGGAGGCTTTCACCGACACCGGTGTCGGGGCGGCACCTGGACTTCAGCTTCTGGTCGTGGCTCGGGATCACCTCGTGGGGTATCGTGCGTTCGACGATGAGAGCCGCGTCCATTGCCATCGGGGTCGTGCTCGCGATCGGAATGCTGCCCTCCTTGACCGCACTTTCCGAGGGGATCGTAATTTCATGGCCTACGCTCGGCCGGTACCTCGGGCCGATCAACGTTCTGAAGCTCGCTTCGCCGCTGCTGCTGGCCTTTGTCTTCGTTCGCCGTCGCGCGCTTTCGAGGCGCCTCTATCTCATTTTGGGCGTGGCGTTGACGGTAGGGACGGTCTTCGCGGTGATCGCGGCCTGGCAGTGCGCCTGGCCGCACCCGACGTTGCGCGAGTGGTCCGTGATTCTTCTCGGGCTCCTGGCGGCGACGTGCTTCACGCTTCTGCCGGAGCGCGACCGTGGGAGAGTCGTGGTCGCGTGGGTCGGCGTGGTGTTGGCTACCGCGCTCCTGGACGCGCTCTTTCCGTCGGCGATCCAGTGGCTCTACGCGCACCTCTTCGATCCGGATACCGGCAAGCACGACCTGGGGGAGGTCGGCTGGCGCTCGCTCGGCGGAGTATTCGGTCGTCAGTCGCTCGCGAAGCTTCTGGCATGGATTCCGTGGGTGCTCTGGGTCCAGTTCGCGGTCGATCGAAGCGGCACCGGATTTTCGCGAACGCGTGTCGCGATTCTCGCCTCGATCGCGGTGCTTTGCAGCGCCTTGATTCTAGCCACCAGTCAAAGGGGGGCGTTCGTTGGTGCGGTCGCCGGCTGGCTCGCGTTCGCGGCCCACGCTGCGATCCGCAGGAGGAATCGCCGGTTCGCGATCGCGGCGCTCGGTGCTCTCGTGCTGAGCGGTATCGTCACGGTCGTCGTCGTACCCCGTCACTTCATCGAGACAAGGCTCGGTACTCTGATCGGCCGCTCGAGCGGAGACGCCTTTTCAGAGAAGGCCGACGTCAACCGCGATTTCCGACTGAGCATGTGGAAGCTCTCGGTCGCCGTCATCGCGGACCGACCGCTGGGCAATGCCTGCATCACAGCCAAGGAGTTCGAGGCCGCCGGCGTTCATCATCACAACCACTCTCATAACCTCATCCTTCAGCAGTTCCGCGAAAGAGGCTGGATCTGGGGCCTATTGCATCTCGCGCTTTGGGTTGGCGCGTGGGCGGGCGCCTGGAGTCTTCGGTCCGAGCGGGGATCGGCGCTGGTGGCGCTGCTCACGAGCACGCTCGTGTTCGGGATGTTCGACCATCCGTGGTTCGTGCTGAATCACTCCATGGTTCTTTGGCTGATGCTGCTCTGGGGGCTCGGGGAACTTAGCCTTCTATCCAGGCCTGCAGGTTCTTCTGGGTGACATGAGAAATGCCGAACGAATGAAACACAAGCCGGGAAGGCCCGCATAGGCCGGAGGTGATACTGGCGGTGGAACGCCTCGGGAGGGCTGACGCCCAGTTCTTCGAAATCACCAGAATTTCGTGACACGGGTCCACGAGGCGCAAGAGTCCACGGAAAGGCGCATAATCGAGGTAGGGATAGGAGGTTTCCCTGCCGGATGCGGTTTCGGACGGATGTCTTTTCGGGCCGGGGTTCAGGCGCGCTGGGGGTTCTGATTGCCGTTTCGATGAGCCATGCGTGCACCCGGCAGCAGGAGGAAGGCACCGGTGACGCCGAGGCCACCTATGTGTGGATCAACGCGAATGTCATTCAGCCCAAGTGCGCGCGGTGCCATACGGCCGGGGGCCAGGGCCCGGGGGATTTCGGGACCTATTCCTCGCTGATGGCGAGCGGAACGGTCGTCGCCGGAAGTCCTGACTCGAGCCGATTCTACACACGGACGACGAGCGGCTCGATGCCCCCGGATGCCGAGATGCTTTCGAATTCCTCCCTGGACGCGATACGTACCTGGATCGAGAATGGGGCACTGGAGTCTGCGGCGACGTCGACCTCCTCGTCTTCAGCAAGCCTTTCGGTCACGTCGATCTCCCCAGCGTCGGGAACCGGGACCGGCGGCACCTCCGTGACCGTCACGGGGACGGGTATCCAGGGTTCCGCCACGGTCATGCTGGGAGGGTCGAGCTGCGCGAGCCCGGTGGTCACTCCGCCGACGACGATCAGCTGCACGACTCCGGCGAAGCTCGCCGGCGTCGTGAGTGTCGTGGTCACCAATCCCGATACCCTGACGGCTCAGCTCACGAACGGTTTCACTTTCACGTCGAGCTTCAGCTCGGTGAGGCAGTTCATCATCCAGCCCAGGTGCCAGAGCTGCCATGGCGGAGCAGGCCCGGGGCCGCACGACTTCCGAACCCATGCCGCGCTCATGGCGAGCGGGACGGTCACTGCGGGGAACTCCGGGGCGAGTCCCTTTTACACACGGGTTTCGAGCGACTCGATGCCGCCCGGGTCTCCACTCAGTACGCAGGAAAAGCAGGCGATTGCGGACTGGATCAACGCAGGCGCACTCAACGACTGAGCCGCGAGCCTCTGAATCTGCGGGCCTGATATCGCGGGTGGGCGGTGGAATCAGAAGTCCCCGGCTGCCGCCTCAGCGCGGTCCTTGATCTGGCTGTCGGCGGTCACCGTATCCATCTGGGAAACGAGGGCTTGGATTCCGAGAACCAGGGTCTCCTCCGCGGCGTCGGCAGTGAAGGTGCCGTCGAACTTGATCGTCATTCGATCACTTGTGGAGAACGACCCGCTTCCGTTCTGAAGCTGGACGCTCCTGGCCGAGGCGCATTGATCCTCGAGATCGAATTCAATTCTCCGGTAGACTCCGATCGCGACCTCGACCGTCGTGAGGCTCGTCCCGGCGGAAGCGATCGTGACTTCACCGAGCTGGAGATCGACGTCACCTGTGCCCGCTGATCCGGTGGAGTTCGCCTTGAACCGAAGACGCTTGAAGCACAGCTTGAGGCTCGAAACCGAAGCGTAGGCGGGCGCGATCAGGTAGTCGAGCAGGCTGCTTGCCGTGTAAGACGCGAATTGGAGCCTGACCTGGGGATTGCCGGTCGTGGTTCCGCAGCTTGTGCCGGCGGCACATGACAACGCGAGTGCCGCGAACGCCATGAGGGCGAGAGATGCATTCTTCATGGAGCGTTACTCCCTTCATCGGATTTCTGGCGAGACAGCGGAAAGGCCGCCAGCTCGACGTGCACCACCCTGTCGCCCCTCGGCGCCTGCGACTCCAGGGCCTGAATTTTCTCGATCGCCTCCTGGACGATTTCCCGGACTCTGTCAAAGGTCTTCGTGTCGGCTGGAAACGTGTGCCCCATGAGGAAGCGTTGTTCGCTCGGTGTATCCTCGATCGATCGGGCGGCGAGGGCAAGCATCTCGCGATGGAACTTCCCGAGCGTGAGACGGTGGATACCGGCGAGGCATTCGATGTTGTCCGCCACGAGTACTTCGGCGGAGCGATCGGAGCGGATGGAGAGGAACTTTCTTTCGACAAGGAAGTCCAAGGCCTTGCGGATCTCGGAAGTCGGCACCTTCGAAAGGAGGCGAGGCCCAATCCAGTCCGCATCGGCACGGAAGCCCGGCACTCGCGCGAGCTCCCTGATGGCCACGTAGTACCAGTGAGTGAGGTACTGATATGCGTCTTCCTCCCTGGGATTGCGCTTTCGGTAGCCACGGGATCGTCTCATCCTCGCGAGAGCCTCGAGGCGTCGCTCCTGGGAATCTGAGGTTCCCAGCGCGACCAGGTGCTCAAGATAGGCCCGCTCGCTCGGGGTGAGTCCGAGAGCGGGAGAGATCCTCGCCAGCGCCTTCGCCGAGAGATGGCGCGCGCCCGAGAGGACCATCGGCAGGTAACCCGCCGCGAGGCCGGCCTTTCTTGCCAGCGCGCGCAGCGAAGTGGGCGACTGGCCCGCCTTCTTTTGGAAGGCGAGCCAGTCCTTGAGGAACTCCCGATAATCGTGGAAGGCATGGATTTCTGGCCTCGCGAGGC
>CAYJTX010000026.1:0-11398 GCA_964372615.1 uncultured Bacteriovoracaceae bacterium
GGAAGGGTGGGTGCTGAGCCTTCAGTGTGTGTCCTTGCTTGACGCTTCGTCAGGGTACAGCGGCGGGCCATCCATGAGGAAGGCGCGCGACCAATCGGAGACTTGAATCTTGCGCCATGGGAAGCGCGAGCTTCCAGGCATGGAGCCACAGTCGCTCGGTCTGGCTGCGGTCGGCGCCGTAAATCGGATCGCCCAGGATCGGCCAGCCGGCGTCGGCCAGGTGGGCTCGAATCTGGTGCATGACGCCCGTTTCGATGACGATCGTGAGGTCGGCGAGACCGTCGCCGAGGTCCGAGACGGCGAGCACTCGGGTGACGGCCGGAAGCCAGGGACCCCGGATCTTCGGGCCGCGGCGCCCGGGCGGGAGGCTCGCCTGGGGCGGGTGGTTGGGATGAACGAGCATCCGTCGCGAGCTCTTGGCGGAGCGGCCAATCGGTCGCTCGAGCCGCTGCCCGCAGCGCAGGGCCGGTGCGGAGGGATCGGAACTCTGGCAGAGGGCCCGGTAGGTCTTTTCGACCGCGCGCGTTTTCCAGGCGGCGCGAAGGCGGTCGAATGACTCAGAGGTGCGCGCGAAGGCGAGGAGGCCGCTCGTACCCGTGTCGAGCCGATGCAGCAGGCCCGCCTCGAGGCGGGAGCGGCCCACGCCCGACAGGTCCGCATCCCGCGCCAGCGCGGCGTTGACCGCGGTCTGGGTCTCCTCAGGGGAATGTGGAAGGGAGGGCACGCCCGAGGTCTTATGGAGGACGAGCAGCTCGGTGTCCTCGTAGACGATCGGAAGGAAGCACGTGGGCGCGGGCTGGGCTGCTAGTACTGCGGTGTCAGGCAAAGAGACGTCTTCCCGGGCTCAAGATGGGCGGCCATGTTCTTCTTCTCGATCGGGATGCTCGAGGAGCTGCCTCCGGTCGGAAGGCCCGTGTACACCCGCACGTTCGCGCCGCAGCAGCCCTGGGCGGGCGAGTTCTTGCCGGTCTTGCCGCCTCCGTCGTCGTAGGTCAGGATGCAGCCGAATGTCGTATCGAGCGAGATCGCGGATTCGACCGAAGAGGGACGGGCGAGAAGCGGAAACTTGGACCAGGGCGGGCCCGCGGACGCGATGTTGGGCAGGAGGACTGTCCGGTCGCATGTCTTCCGCGAGTTGATGAAGCACGAATTCGGTGTGCCGGCCTCGCAGGTCGATCCCGAGCAGAGGTTCGACTGACCTCCGTACGTGCAGGTCGTGCCGGGACCATTAAAGATGAACTCATCGACCGCGAACAGATCCGGGTGCCACGCCATCCCCTTCTGCGGGGTATAGGGATCGAATGGGTCGATCGGGTAAGTATTCGCGCTCGTGGAGGGATCGGGCGGGTACATCCCGTTCCTGAGACCGGGGTCGCCGTTGATGTTGATCGGAGTGTAGTTGCAGATCGGACTGACGCTGTTTTTGACCGGGTGAGAAGTGAACGGAACGACCTTGCCGGCGAAGGAGGCGGTCGCGACGCAGCCCACGCGCTGGTCGATCCCCTTGAGGTAAGGGTTTTGCGAGGGGTAGACCTCGGCGCACCACGAGACGTTTCCGGTGGTCGCGTCCTTCGCGAAGTGCAGCGGCGGGTCGACGAACGGCTGCGCCAGCGGCGCGCAGGCCTGGAAATCGGTGTCCTCCTCGTAATGCGGGGCCCAGGCCTGAATCGGCCGGATAAAGAGGCGCCTGAGCGCAGGGTTGTCGTTATTGAGGGTCCCGATACTCCAGAGGTTGGAGGCGGCGCTATAGATCGGAATGGCGCTCGAGCAGGAGGTGCCCAGGATGTCCTTGTTCGGCAGCTCGGTGCCGTCGACGTTCTTTCCGGTCCAGCCCATGAAGTTCGTGGCATAGTACTGCGGAATGCCCGTCGGGTACTCGACGTCGAGCTGCCCCGTGCTGAAGTTGATCACGGCCTTGTGGTCGAAGTAGGAGAACGGGCAGGGCTTCGGACCCCGCATCGTGTAGGGCTTCAGCGGGTCCGAGGTCGAGGAATTCACGGGGCGGTCGAGCACGTAAATGTAGTCGATGGGCTGCGGGCCGGCGAGCATTTTTCCGTCGACGTCAAAGGACGGCGGGTAGAGCGCGACAAAGCGCCTGAGGCGGAAAGCGAGGCGGATCAAGCCGTTCGCGTCGCGAAAGTAAGGACAGGTGCCGTCGGAGTTCGGCTTCGCGGCGAAGCCGAGGCACTTTTTAACGATGTCCGTGGTCGTGCCCTGGCCGGCGGCGCCGCCGCCGCCGCTGGAGCTGGAGCCCGCCGACGAGCTGGAGGCCGCGCTCGAGCTCGAGCCGCTTTGTGAGTTGCCGCCGCCGCAGCTTCCGGCAAGCGACGTATTGTCCTGGCCGACGCCTATGGTCGCGAATCCCTCCACGCCGATCGTGAAGTCCTGGTTTCGCGCGACGGACAGGGCGAAGGATTGGTCCAGCGGGTAGAAGAAGGGCGAGGACAGGACGGTCGCGAGCGTCTCCTGGACGCGGGGGCAGTGGAAGCGCTGGTTCTCCTCGTTGATGGCGCCCTTGCGCGAGGCAGGGATGTAGAAGTTGTAATAGTACGCCTCGGCGGAGTAGTCGGGCGGCGGCAGGTCCTCGCAGCCCTGGCCCGCGGAGCCTCCGCCGCTCGTCTTCGAGACGCAGAAGCGGGACGCGAGCAGGACGTTGGCCACGTTCCCCGTATTCGGATCGGTCATGGAGGTGTCCTTCTTGTTCCGGACCGCCATCCCTTTCTGCTGCTGCTCGTAGCAGGTGTAGCGCATGATGTTGTCGAAGACGTTGCCCTTCTGGTCGGTGAACGCGCCCGACAGGCCGGCCGTCTGCTTGGTGAAGGCCTTGGGCTTGACGAAAAAAGCGGTCGGGTCATTGCTGCCCGAGGCGACGATGGTCACCGAGATCGACACGCCGTCCGCGATCTCGTTGTTCGTGTAGGGGGAAGGGGCGGTGCAGGCGATCAGGTAGCTCTGAACGTTCGTCACGGTGGTCTGGACGGTCCGCGGGATGGGTACGGAGCTTCCCGTCGTGTCGTTCTGCTCCGTCCAGGTGAACTTGCAGCTGCAGGCCTTCGTGCCGGTGCTTCCCTGGGTGGCGACGGCGCAGCTGTCGGAGACGGGCCCGGTCGACTTCGAGGGGTCGATCAGCAGGGTCGCGAGCTGGCTGGTGCTCCCGCCGCCCGAGGCAGACGCGCCGATCGTCACGGAGCTGATCGTATAGGTGATGCCGGAGTTCGTGGAAGTCGACGAGGAGGAGGAGCCGGAAAGCCGGGTGCTCGCCCGGTTCACCAGCTCCTCGAGCTGGGTGTTGACGCAACCGGCTCCCGCGGCGCCGACGAGGAGCGCCCATGCGATGTACGGCCCGAGGCACGCGAAGTTTGTGGGTCGTAGGCTCGTCACTTCTTTCTTCACTCCTTTGGGCTCCTCAGATGGGTTGCAGCGCGCAGAGCGGAAACACCCGCGAGCGCGCAGGATCTGTCACTGATCCAGCATCCTGCGTTGTCATCTCAATATCAAAGAATTCGTAAAGAATGCGCTTGTCGATCGGGCAGTCGCGGCTTCCGTCGGGCAGGATGAGCGGATTCATCGGATCGGGCGACTGGCAGTACCGCGACGAGAAGAAACGGAAGGGGATATAGGGGCCGGCGGCGGATTCCTGCAGCAGGAAATGGCGGCTCATGGTCGAGGTCGGCGTCGTGACCAGCAGAAAGTCGCCTCGGGAGGAGTTGTTCTGGTCGAGCTGCAGGGTCGAATCCCCCACCGCGCTCGGCACCACGACACCGGGGCTATAGCTGGTGCAGAGACCCAGGTAGTCGGTCGAGGCGCTTGCGCCGCCGCAGCCCACCGTGGTGTCGCCGCCGACCGGAATCCAGGTGTCGGTACCGGCGGCAAAGACCTCGAAGCCGGGCTTCTGGGAGCCCTGGGTCCCGTTCGTGGACTGGGCGTAAGTCGTGCAGCCGAAGCCGTTGGTTTTCGTGCCTTCGATACAGAAGTCCGTGCCCACGTTGATCGAGTTGACGCGGAAGCAGCGGGCGGTCGAACCCCAGACGATCCGATCCGCGAAGATGTCGTCGCCCGAACCCGAGGCCTGCCCACCGGTCGTGCCGCAGTCGGGAAAGACGGGCGTGGTGGAGCTCGGGAAGACCGGTGTGTTGCAGGCGATTCCTCCGGAGGAGGGGATTCCGGTTGGAGCGTTGAGGCGCCGGACGGGCAGCGAGGCGCGGAAGGCCCAGACCTTGACCCATTGGAACCCCGCCGGGATCGGAATTGAGGCGTCCGGGCAGGCCTCCTGATCGTCGTTCAGGCGGCTCGGCGCCGCTCCGAAGCCGATCGGTGGGTTGGCGGCATCGCCCGTGGGCGTGCTCGGCGCGAGGTAGACGTTGAGGGGCACCGTGAACACCCCGGTCGACTGGCGGGCGATGAAGAAGGTGGAGCGGTCGAACGCTCCGGTCGGAGGAAAGATCTGGCGGCTGCCCGCGGAGTCGGGAAGCTGGCTGTACACGGTGAGATCGAGACCGCGCGAGGTGTCGTTTGGGATTCCGGGGCACATCCAGCCGGTCCCGTTCCCGGAGGCCTGGGCGGCCTGGTTCGTCTGGTAGCGCACGAAGGCCCCGCCCATGTTCGTGGCGTAGAAGTTGAGCGGATAGGAGATGTCCGGCGCCTCCGAGAGGATCGGGTCGTACATGTTCTGCGGGTCGTAGAGGTAGGGAATGTAGACGGCGTCGCGGCACTGGTAGCGGCGGGCCTGGACGAAGCTCGCCGGGTCGATGGGGTTGAGCGTGACCCCGGCCCCATTGAACCGGAAGGTGACCTCGTTGGAGAAGGAGTCGGAGTTGACGAGCCGGACCTTCACCTTCACGTACGAGACGTCGTTGGGAATCCCGGCGTAGCTGCAGCGGATGAGATCCTGCTCGACGTAGGTGGTCTGAGACTCGAAGCGCTCGGCCCCGCCGTCATTCCTGATGTACTCGTAGTTGCAAGTGCAGTTGCTCGCGCCCGCCTGCGAGGAGCTCGAGCCGCCCGCGCCCGCGACCGACGAGCAGTAGATTCCCATCTCGCCGTTACCGTTGCCGATCAGATCGAAGAAGGTGGCGGCATTGGACTGGGATTTCACGACTCGGCTCAAGGTCAGGACGGTGAACTCGCCGGAGCCGGAACCGGCAAAGGGGTTCGAGGTCGAGACGCCCGTCCGTACGATGTTCCCGAGAGTCTGGAGCGCGTTGTTGGTGCAGCCGGAAAGCAGTCCGGCGACCAGCGCGATCGCGGCAAAGGCGGAAAAACGATGATGCTGACGGCCCGGTGTCATCGGTACCCCATTCTGTAGATGGAGGCATCGATGAGAATCGCCGAGCCTGAGTAGCGCTCGAGGCGAATCCGGTCGATTCCCGGGTCAATTGAGATCGGCAGCAGCACCTGGTCCTCGCGAACCTGCCCCGTGGGCGGCGCGAGCACCGTGAGCGTCTGCGCGACCTGGGGATACTGGCCCGTGTCCGCGTAGAAAAGATGGCGCGGCTGGATGACCGTTCGCAGGTTGTCCTCCGCCTGGCCCGTCTTCACGAGGTGGATCTTGAGGATCGCGGACTCCTCCTCTGCGAACGAGACGCTGTCGGGTCGCGTGTTGGTGACTCCGAGAGGCAGATAGGTGAGGTGAAGGAGGAGATTTTCGTTCGGCCCCAGCGCGCCGCGGTTGATGTCGATGTAGACGCCCCCCGCGAGCAGCTTGCTGACGCCCGGGTCGATGCTCCCGATCGGGCCTGCCTTCGCGCACGAGCTGTCGAACATGGAGTAGAATCCGGTGTTGTAGCCGCCAGCCGGCAGAAAGACGGCGGCGGCGTGGGCCAGGCTCGGGGTCGGCGGCGCCTGGGTCGGGATGTCGGAGTTGTTTCCGAAGATCTCCTTGTGGCGCCAGAGGTAACAGGGAACGGTCGTGGGTGCCACTCCGCCGGTCGCCAGCATGTCGTCGGGCAGTCCGATGGCCTCGCCCGTCGACTCGTCGAGCCCGATCCGCTTGCCGACCCAGACCTCGGGTCGGCTGGCTCCCGAGCCCGACGCAGGGTCGCCTTCGGCCAGAACGTTGCCGGTGATGTCGTAGCCCCCGGTCACGATGACCTGATCCACGAGAGGGTCGAAGGCAAAGGCGTGTCCGTAGCGGCCCGTGGGAGAACTCACGCCTGTGACCGCTCCGCCCGGGAGCACGATCGCAGCGGGGCTGTCGCAGGGCGGGATCTTCTTCCAGGCGCCGTCGAGCATGTAATCAATCGGCGTGCCGTCGTCGTAGACCTTGGAGGGCGGCGTATACTCATAGACGTTGTTCGTGGCCAGGCGCCCGGCGTTGTCCGTCACCGGGAGGTACGGAGTCGCCGTGGGCGGAGTCATGCCGCCGAAGAGGAGGATCTTGTCGCGCCAAGTGTCGTAGGCTCCGCCGCCCATGAAGCTGCCGATCTCCGAGGGGGTGACGTCGAAGGTGCTGGCGGTCGGTTCAATGTAAGTGCTCTCGAGCGCTGGGGTCTTCCACAGCCATCGGCCGACGTAGTCGGTCGTGGGCCCCGGCGAGAAGGGGTTGGACGTCGAGTCGTAGGCGTCGCAGCTCGCGTCGTCGGTGTAGGTGCTCGCGCCGGGATAGGCGCTCAGGTTGTCCACGGGATCAAAGACCCGCATGGCAGGCATCTCTCCCGACGTGCCCGCGCAGAATTTGTAGACGTTGTCGAGCGTGTGGTACTGGCCGTTGCTCCTGCGACCGCCGAAGAGGAAGACCTCCGGGATCTTGAGCGCCGTGACCTCGCCGATGTGTCCCTCCGTCCCGGTCGGAAGGGTGCGGGTGACCATGACGTGGCCCGCGAGCGGGGGCGGCGTGAGGGCGAGCAGCTCGGTGCGTGATCCGACGGTGCCGGTGGCCGCGACATAGTCCTTGGCCAGCATCGTCTCGACGTTCCCCACAGTGTCCACGGCATACGCCTCGCGAAGCTGCAGCTCCGTCCGGGAGCCGTTGAAGTAGTCGAAGCTGTCGTAGTAGCCCCTGCCCTGGAGCTTGACCCGGTTCCAGGTCTTGCTGTCGAAGTCGTAGATGTACGTGTCGCCCAGGGTCGGCGGCACGAAGTAGGGAGTGCTGCCGGCGGGACCGGTCGAGGCCATCACGGGGGCCTGCAGCCCCACCTGGCCGCCGAACATCACGGCGCGGTTCACAGTCGTCAAGGCGCTCTCGACGTAGTAGCTCACCGGCGCGATCGCGGCTAGGTTGCGGGGGGGGAAGCCGTCGACCTTGATCCAGGTGCCATAGCCCCCGTTGCCGGTCGGATCGAACATCCAGCGGTCGGTCGGGTAGGTGAAGCCGTCGGGCGTGCCGCCTTCCATGAAGATTCCGAAGGAGCAGGGCAGGGTGTCGCGTGTGCAGTCGGGTTCGTGAAGAGGCTGATAGTTGTTGTAGTTCACCTCGACCATCCGGTGGGATCGCCGCGTGCCTGGGCAGCTCGGGTAGCACTGCAGCCCGCCGCTGACGCTGAGCTGGCGCCAGGTCGCCGTGCAGGCAGGGCACGCGCCCTTGATCGTGAGCTCCCAGGTGTCCGACGAGGTCGCGGAGCCTCCCAGAATATTGTAGCCGCCATACATATAGAACTTGCGAGTGATGTGGCTGAAGACCATCGCCGCGTTCGCGTAGGGGGGCGGCACGGCGCCGCCCGAGGAAAGGTAGACCCAGGTGGGGTCCACCCCGCTCCCGCTGTCGGCGTTCCAAAGTACGATGACCTTCGTGTCCGATACGGTGACCGGCGCTCCCATGCCGCCGAAGGAGACGATGATGACGTTTCCCGCGCCGTCTTCGCCACGCGCGACCGCCATTCCCGCGCGCTCGGGAGCGGCCGTGCTGTTCCAGCCGGTTGCGGCGGTCGCCGGGGCGATGTGGGTGAAGTTGCCATTGAGGGTGAGATCCGTCATGTAACGCGCAGGAGTGTTCGGGTCGGCATTAAAGGCCGCGTCCGTAAAGCTCCAGTACCGCCCGTGGCCGTTGGTGAAATCGCAGTCTGTCGAGGTCAGGCTCGTATCGACCATGTAGTCGCGGCAGTCGGTTCCACCCCAGAAGACGACGTCGATGTCGTCGCGCTTCCGGAAGCCCTGGGCGAACCCCATACCGCCCAGGTTCGGGATCTTCTCGTCAAATTCGCCGCTTGTGACGTCTGCGAAGTTGATCCACTGGATCGGCGCGATTCGGCGGCCGTCTGGGTCGTTCGCGACCATGAGGGTGTGCGCCGTGTGCTCGAATCCGAACTCGAACTCGTTGTCTTCCTGGTGAATGCCTATGGCCATGAAGCCGCCGTCTTGAGTTCCGCTGGTGCTGTCATCGACGTCCTGCATCTTCGCGATGAGCTGGTCATGGCCTCCGATGATCAGGGGGAACATGCCCCTCACGCACTTCGAGCCGTAGCAGTCCATGACCGTCGCATCGTCGTTGTATTGCGCGGGAAAGGCTGCAAAGCTGATGGCCCAGCCCCCCGTCGGAGCGACGAAGGTCGGGTTGGTGGTGGAGTTGGCGTTCGCCGGCCGGAGCTGGCCGCCGCTTGGCCCGGTGACTCCCTCGATATCGACACCCGGGTAGACTGCGTTGTAATCGACGATCTGCGTGTGATAGTTGTCGAGCCATTGGACGGGGTCTCCCACGACCAGAGGACGAACCTCGGGATCGTCCCGCCCCAGCGTGTCCATGTACTGGGGGCCGTAGGTGGGATTGAACTTGTAGGTGCTCCGCGCGTAGAACTCGGTCGAGTGGTACCCGCCGATGATCCAGACGCGGTCGATCGTATCGAAGGTCGCTTGAGCACTACTGGGAGTGTCGTCGGAGCCGTCGCCGTAAGCGGTGAAGTTCGGGTCGTAGGGGTAGTCGTCGCGGTCGATGTTGAAAATCCCGTCCCGCGACAGCCGGCTGATCGCCGTGAACGGCATCGAGAGGTAGCCGAAGAGCGCCCGCCCGCCCGCCGGTTTCGAGAGGCTGTAGGCCGTTCCGTCCCAGTCGACGTCCTTCTGCTGGATGGACTGTGCGTCGACGTAGGCGACCGTCGTGACCTGAGCCCAGGTCTGGGTCTTCACGTCGAAGATCCAGGTCTGGTAGGTGTCGCTCGAGGGCCCGCTCGGCCCCATGCCTACGAGCGGCGAGGCGCCCGCGTGCAGGAGCAGCTCCTGCCTGTTCGCGTTGAAGGCGAGAACTCCGCCCGCGACGCCCGCCGGAAACGCCGGGTTCGTGGCGGCGAGATAGAGGTTCGCCCAGGTGCTGATCGGGTCCGCGATCGCGCCCGTGACGCCGGGAGCGTTGGCCGTGCCCCCTTCGGAGCCCGGCAGGGCGTCGATGGCGAGCGCGTACATCGACGTCACGCAATTGTTGTAGTAGCCCGTGGGCCCGTACACCACCTCCGCCGACGGGCGGACGGGGCCGCAGGAGACGCTCAGCCCGTAGGAGCCGTTGCTCCCCAGAACGCCGGTTTCAGGACGGGTCATCCCGGCGGCGTTCGTGTCGCGAAGGCCGCCGACCAGCACGAGGGTTCCGCCCAGGGTGGTCGGTACGCCGCCCACGGCGCCGTAGTCGAAGGTCGCGCAGTTGGAGACCGGCGGCGCGCTGATGCCGCTGCCCACCGAGCACGAGTAGGCGTTGTTGATGGAGACGGTCGAGTTCGCGTCGGTCAGGTCGACCGAGATGTTCTTGATGAAGTCGGGCTTGTAGCTCAGGCCGTTCCCGAGGGGGTCGGCGTCGAAGGGCAGGGGACCGGCGGTGCCCGAGGCCCCGCTGAAGCCCTTGAGGCCCGTCGCCGCCGTCGCCGCCACGTAGCCGCTCGGCCCGGCGTAGCCCGACGTGGTCCCGCCCAGCGTTTCCAGCGTATAGCCGAGCTGGTCGTAGCGGTCCAAGGGCTTGGCGTACTGTCTGAGGTCTCCGGCGCAGCTGTCGAAGTTGGGAGAGGTCAGGGTGAAGAAGTCGCGGTTGTGGAAGGTGAACCGGGTACCGATCGTGGTGGCGGTCTCGGGGTTGGTGAGCGACTCCTGGCTGAACTCGCTCGACTCGGGCTCGGCGAGCTGCGGGTCGCCGGCGCACGCCTGGAGAAGCGCCAAGGCGGCGAGAGCCCCCGCTCCCGCCGCCTCGAACCCGCCAATGTCTTTCCCCTGTGTCCTCCCCCCGCGCACTTTCTTTCCTCAGATCCTGACTAGAGTCAGTGAATAAAGAATCATCCCCACGCAAAGCGGGCTGTTTCCGATGCCGTCGAGGTCCGGGTCGCAGATATTCTGGAAGTCAGTCGTCGTGTTCGGCAGCGCCCGGATGCGCGAGACCTGCGCGACCGTCAGATTCGCGTCCCCCGCGAGCGGCAGGAAGAACTGCTTGGTCGAGACGCCGCTCCCGAGCGTATTGAGGTCCGCGTTGACGTGGCCGAATGCCGGCGGCACGAGCATCAGATACGGCTGCACGATCTCGTACTCGTTGTGCTTGAGGTAGATCTGCCAGGTCATGTCGGAGCAGTTGGCCGAGGTGGGCGTGAAGATCCCTCCCGAGAAGCAGCTCGTCGGCTGCGCTGGTGCCGGATTCAGCACGCTCGAGGCGTACTCAAGGACCGCGAGGACGTTCTCGGACGCGCTGAGCTGGGAACGGTTGAAGTAGACGCGGAAGTAGACTCCGTCGTTCGGCCCCCCGTTCCCGTTCGTCGCGGAGGGGCTCTTCGTGCAGTCGTATTCGCTCACGCGAAAGAGGCCCGAGGCCGCGCCGCAGTCGATCGAGCCGCTCCCCGAGGCCGTGGGCTCGCACTTATTGTCGGTGTCCTCGTTGTTCGCGGCGAAGCGCGCGCAGTTGACGTTGGTCGCCGCGGTATTGCTCGAGCCGCTGATCCCGATCTCGACCTTGTAGATCCATTTCGGCCAGGTACCGGCGGAAGGAGATGCGGCGAGAAGGCTGCCGTCCGCGTTGAAGACGCGGGTCGCCGAGTGGCCAGAGGCGGGGACGGGCGCGGTGCCCGTGGCGTTCGGCGCGTCGAAGCTCCCGGCCGGATTGTGCTGCTTGAAGATGATCTTCGCAGCACGGGCCCCGGCGGCCGGCGTGTACGATGCGCTCGACGAGCTGCTGGAAGTAGTGGCAGTCACCGTCGCGGAGGTGAGGCGGGCGTTGCTTCCGGGTGTCGGGAGGCAGCCGGAGAGGGACGCGCCCGTGACGACGGCAGCCGCCGAGAGCACATGAATTCGCGTAAATTGCGTTCCGAAATTCTTCAACTCACCCACCCTTACGTCCTGCAAAACCCCAGAATTAGAGCCACTTCTGTGCAAGACGCATGCGCTGACACACGTAAGTTTCGATGCTTCCATCTCCCGTCACGCTGTCGCCTGATCCCTGGCCGCCCACCCCGGTGCGGCGAGCGACGGAATCGCGCCCCGCGTTCTCTCTTACTTATTTCGAATT